>JAUVKE010000269.1 GCA_030592105.1 Desulfobacteraceae bacterium | reverse complement strand
TGTTTAACTTTTTTTTTCTAGGAGTTTAAGGAGCACCTGGAACGTTGAGACCATAAAGACCGCGTACATGGCTACACCCCCCATCAAAGGGTGGATAATATAAAGTACCCCAAGGTAAATAACTACCCATGGCAGATCCAGAATATAAAAAATTTTGCCACGGACAATTGAATCCCTTAACAATTCAAGGTCATCAATCCCCCTTGTATATCCCTGTCGGACTAATCCCGCCGCATCTGTATGCATGCTCATCATCACAAGGGGCATTATTTGTTTGGCCAGGCTTTCCCCTGCCTGTCCCAGTATCCTCATGCGAAAATAATCGATCAGTCCCATAATAAAAAGGCTTATAAGCACCCCAAAACTCAAAGTATACAGGGTGGCCATGCTGAAACTGAACAGGACTCTGTCATAAACGATCATCATATATATCGGCACTGCCAGATATATCAGATTAATGCAGACTCCGAAAAAACTTACGAACAAAAGATATTTAAACCAAGGCTTAATTATTTCCTGCATTCATTTTCTCCTCTGCTCTTTACCTTTTATTTTACAGATAATTTATCTTCCGGCAACAGGATCTCATCTCTGTCTCCAAATCGGGATACTTTTCCATTTTCAAGTATTAAAATTTTATCCACATTATATAAAAGGCTGGGTTTGTGGGTGATCATGATGGTGGTGGCTCCCATTTCTTTAAGATTTTTTAATGCCCCCACAAGTGCCTGTTCACCTTCTTCATCCAGATTGGAATTGGGTTCATCTAAAATCACCAGCCTGGGGTTTCCGTAAAGAGCCCTTGCCAGCCCCACCCTCTGCCGCTGTCCTCCGGAAAGATTTTGTCCCCTCTCCCCGATATCCGTATCATACCCCCGGGAAAATCTTAAAATAGCCCCATTGGCCTCTGCTTTTCTTGCTGCTTCCACAACTTTTTTTGAATCTACCTTTCCCATTCTGGCAATATTTTCACTCACTGTTCCGCTGAACAGCTCCACATTCTGGGGGAGATATCCCAAAAATTGCCCCAGAGCATCATTGTCCAGATTACTCAAATCCTTCCCATCGAGCTTAATTATCCCTTCAGAGGGGGACCACATACCAAGAATCATTCTGCATAAAGAGGTTTTCCCAACACCATTTGGCCCGACTATTCCCATGATCTGTCCCGGCTCCAAATTAAAACTGATCGATGTTAAGACTGATCTTTCACCAATATTAAGGGAAACATTTTCAACGCTCAAGTCTCCGTTTAAGGCCTGAATATCTCCCTGCTTTTTATCTTCAGAGGTCTTTAACAGTTTTTTTAAATTATTATACGCGGTTTTAGCCCCGGAAGTCTGTTTCCATGCACTTATCCCCTGATTAACCGGGGACAGCGCTTTTCCCATAATAATAGAAGCAGCGATTATTACACCTGGGTTGGCTTCGTTTGCCAGCACCAGAGCTGCCCCTGCTCCGAAAATAATTACCTGCATAAAAATTCCGAAACTCTGACTTATGGCTGTGAGCGTATGGCTTTTCCTGCCGGCCCTATCCTGCAGCCACATCTCTTTATCATTGATTTTACAGTAACATTCCCCCCCGTTTTTGACCATTCCCATGCTTTGAAGTTCTTGAGCTGCCCTGAAGCTTGTTAATATCCATTGTCTCCCCTGATTATTTAACAAATCGGCTTTTCCAAGGTCTTTTTTTGTTAATAGATCCTGGAGCAACCCTATGATAAGGATTGCAACGGCACCCCCTGTGGCTGTAAGTCCAAGCACGGGATGGATAAAATAAATAATACCGATATAGATAAAAATCCATGGAACATCAAAAAAGGCAAAAATTGCATTTCCTCCAAGATAGTTCCGGAGTGTATGAATATCTTTAAGGCCCTGGGTATATTTCATACTGTCAGTACGGCAAAGATCCTGCAGCATCTCCTTTAAGACCCTGCGGCTTAAGAGTTCATCGAGTTTAACCCCGGCTTTAACCAATAGCCTGGAGCGAAAAAAATCAAGACAGCCCAAGGCCACCAAAGCCACCAGAGCCATGGCGGTTGTAGCATAAAGGGTGGGAAAGCTGTAACTGTAAAGAACCCTGACATAGACGGCCAGCATGTATAAGGGAAACGTTAAAAAAAGAGTATTAATAAAAAGGGAAAACAACCCTGCAAACAAAAAATATTTGAAGCATTTGCGCAGAAAAAAAATCATAGGGCCACCTTATCCTCTTTTTGCTGCCCCATTAATTTTGCAAAGACCGCATCTTTTGGACCGAACATGGCAACACTCCCGTTTTGCAGAACCAGAACCTTGTCCATTGATTGTAAAAGCAAAGGTTTATGGGTCACCATGATACAGGTGCAGGGATGGTTCTGTTTGATGTGCAGCAATGTATGCAATAACTCCTGTTCACCCTGTTTGTCAAGGTTTGAGGTGGGCTCGTCCAAAACCAGGAATTTTGGATTTTTATAGATAGCCCTGGCAATGCCTATTTTCTGTTTTTCCCCGCCGGAAAGCTTAAGACCTTTTTCACCTTCCAGCTGGGTATTTAATCCCTGGGGAAAAGTTTTTATCATATCCTGAATTCCGCATGCATAAACCGCTGCCTCAACATCTTCCATATTCATTTTTCCCAGCCTGGCAATATTTTCCGCAACTGACCCGGGAAACAGCTCCATCTCCTGGGGCAAGTATCCAATGAATTTACCCAGCTGATCTTTATTCCATAAAAAAATATCTACTCCATCAAGGTAGACCTTTCCGGCAGCAGATGGCCAGATGCCCAGCAAAAGTCGGCATAATGTTGTTTTTCCGGCACCGCTGGGTCCGATGATACCTAAAAAGTCTCCTCCCTTCAGCTCAAAGGAGACACCTTTAAGGAGAATCTGTTCCCCGATTCTGAAAACCACTCCTTCTGCCCTGATATCTCCTTTGGGCTCAGGGAGCTGCATGGTTGGGGGCTGCTTGTTAATAAAGGCTGAAAATTCTTTTAACCGCTGATATGATTCTTTTGCCTGGGTTGTAAAACGCCATGCCGACATAACCTGCATTAAGGGGGCCAGCCCTCTCCCCATGATGATGGAGGCTGCGACCATAAGTCCAACATCAAATCCTTCTTTCATGGCATACCAGGCACCGAAACAGTAAATCATTACCTGAATTACATTCTGCATCGGCTTAATCACCGCCTGTATGGCGCCGGCATACTCACTGGATGTTGTCTGATTTATAATTACCTGATTATTCCCCTGAATAAACCGGTCGCTGATGGCGTTAATCATCCCCATTCCATTGATTACTTCTGCATTACGCAAAAAAGAATTAACAAAACGCTGGTTCTGGCTATTTATAATATTGGCATCTTTCATACTTTGACGTATGAGAACCTCCTGGAGCAGACTCAATCCAAGCATTATAGCAGCGCCTGTCGTGGCAATAATACCAAGCACAGGATGAAACAGATAGATCAGCAGCAGGTAAAAAGGAGCCCAAGGCGCGTCAAATAAGGAATAGATCGCTGGAGAAGAAAAATAATTCCGCATGGTTTCAATGTCGTTTATGCCCTGCTGGTAAGCTCTTTGGTTATCTATTACACAGCCTTTGATCATTCCTGAATAAACCCCACTTCGTAACTCAAGGGTTAAATCCTTGCCTGCAGATGCCAGAAGTCTGGAACGGATATAGCTGAAAAATCCAAGGGCAATTACTGCATAAAATGCTGCAGTAGTTATATTTGCAAGGGAGGATTCACTGTAGCTGATGATAATATTGCGGTATATGGTGAACATATAAAAGGGAAAGGTCAGCTGAAGGATATTTACAAAACAGCTTAAGAGCGCGGCAAAGGTAAAATATTTTTTCCATTTTTTTAAGAAAGCTGCCATTAAATGTCCATATCCTCATTGGTCCATAAAGCAGGATCTTTTTTTTCTGGTGTTTGATTTTTTTTTCTCCCCTCCCTGCCAAGATAATCAAAGAGAACATAAATGGCAAATAAAACCAGGGGAGCCAAAATAGTATATAGTAAAATTACATCAATAGCGATTAAAGGTCCGGGACCCAACATTCTATCACCTGTTTA
>JAUVKE010000168.1 GCA_030592105.1 Desulfobacteraceae bacterium | reverse complement strand
GTTTAATATCATGAGTATCAGCGGTTTCCACATGAGGGAGTTTGGAGCAACCCCGGCACAAACCATAGCCTTTACAATAGCCAATGCCATAGCATATTATAAATTAGGGATTGATGCCGGACTTGATGTTGACAAATTCGCCAGGCGCATGACCTGGTTAGGCTTTGGCGGCGGCATGGAGGTATTAAAAGAACTCTCAGCCCGACGTGCTGGCCGGCGTGTATGGGCCAAAACCATGCGTGATGTAATCGGGTCAAAAAATCCACAGAACTGGATCATACGGGATCTGGGAGGCGTTTTGTGCGGGTTCTGGACTGCCACCAAACAGCGCCCCATAAATAATGTTATGCGCTCCACCATAAGTGCTGTATTCAGCGCAATGATCGGAGAGCCTCCTGTTTGTTCACCTGCTTATGATGAACCCCTTGGCCTGGGACACAGCATGGAAGCGCAACAGATAGAAGAGGACGGCGCAAGGATTATCATGGAAGAAGCACGGCTTTGTGATGTGTATGATCCTTTTGCCGGTTCCTACTATATAGAATCACTTACAAGTCAATATGAAGAAGAGATCATGGAGATTCTGGACAAAATCGATAAAATGGGAGGGGCTGTAGAGGCTGTAGATAGCGGATGGATGAAAACTGAGATCATGCGCGCTTCGGACGACTGGAGAAAAAAGATGGACGATGGATCTGCAGTTCAGGTTGGTGTGAATAAATATAACGATGCAGATGAAATAGAAGTTACCACTCCAAGAACAGTACAGTATGATCCTGAAATACGTGAAACAGTTGAAGCAAGAAAAATAGAGAGCCTTGCCGAGTTAAAGAAAAATCGTGATAACGAAAAAGTTAACGCTTGCGTCCGTAGAATAAGAGATGCAGCTGAAGATGAAAGCGTGAACCTGCTCCCCCTGTTTATTGAAGCAGTTAGAGAGTATGCAACAATGGGCGAAGTTTATGACGAGCTTCGGGATGTTTTTGGTGAAGCATTATAAAGATTTATACCAAAAAAAAGGGCGTGATCAATTATTTAGGAACGGAGATGAAATAAGTTGAGCAGAAATAGCGCAGGATTTTGGCCAATATACAAGGCTAAAGGTTGCATACTATACATTCGGCCTTTGATGCAACGAAGTAGATGGGCCAAAAGACAAGCTATTTCGTTCAACTTATAAAATTTTCGTTCCTTACTATTAGATTAAATAAAATCACGCCCCTGAAAAAATTGACCTTGCCCGGATTTTTATCAATCTCCTCCTCGATTTTAAATCCGGGCACAGGTTCAACTAAATTTTATCGTAACTATTCAGTCGCACCGATTTAAGAGACGCAACAGGTATGATCTGATTAAAATGTTGAAATTGTTTAAATGTGTTAGAGAGAGTTAAGAAAAAAACTATCAGAGTTGAACCTGTTTGCATCATTTGCTGATGTATCATTATTATAAAAACTTATATTTGATAGCAGGTTCTTTTTTTACGGCCTCTTATGCGTGGATTTTTCAAGATTTTAATCAGATTGTACATATTGCTATACATATCAACTGAATAGTCACATTTTATTAAGCATTTATGCATCAGGAGCATTAAGCGATGGGCGAAAAAAAAATTAGAGTATTGATGGCAAAGGTTGGATTAGACGGACATGATAAGGGAGCTTTGCTCGTTACAAGTGCCCTGAGAGATGCAGGAATGGAGGTTATTTATACAGGGTTACGCAGAAAAGTACAGCAAGTGGTCAATACCGCAATCCAGGAAGATGTCGATGTAATTGGTATCAGTATCCTGTCAGGGGCACATTTAAGTGTTGCAACAAAAATCATAGCCAAGATGAAAGATGTCGGGGTTGATAAGCCGATGATTTTTGGTGGGGTAATCCCTGATGAAGACGTAGATAAATTAAAAGAAATAGGTGTGACCGAAGTGTTTACCCAAAGTTCTTCATATGAAGATATGATCGAATTTATTCAAAAAGTTGCAGGTTAACCAGCTATTGATTGAGCATACTTCCAGTACTATTTATGTGGCAATGTTGTCCGGCATTGTCACACCCCTTCCATACCCCACTCCAGCAAAAGCATGGAGGCGGATCAAGAAAGAGCATTGTGAATTTTTCAAATAGCTCCTTGAGTATATTTTATAAAAGTAGTAAACTCTTACAAATTTCATTAAATATAGATCGTCACATAAATAATTTCACTCCGTTATCGGTCGCCTGCGTATTACAATACGCCGTCCTCCCTCTGGCTTTGTGCCAAATTTTAAAATCAGGTTATTATCTGACAATCTATGGTCAAGTAGTTGATTGGTTGTTATTATTTTAATTCATATCCTTTGCCTTCAAAGTTGGATACCTGATGCATTTAAAATGTTAACATATTGATTTGACATGCTTATTTCTTAACTCGACCATTTGACGATATCTTTAAGTTAACATATGATTTTTTAAAATCAGGAAAAATAATGAACCATAATAATCAATCAATTCAGCAACATTCGCAACACTATTATAATATGGCGCTTCAAACAGATAGAAGACAAAGAATAGATAACCCGGATGGCTATGGGAAACGAACCGGAGAATGTGGCGATACAGTGGAAATATTTTTGATTATTGACAATGGGGAGGACTCCATTGCCAAGGTATTGTTTGAAACCGACGGATGTTTAAATACAGCTGCATGTGCAAACACAATAGCTTTTTTGTCTGAAGGAAAATTCATTATGGATGCGTGGGAAATAACACCAGAGGATATTATTGACTACCTGGAAACATTACCTCAGGAAGAAACTCACTGTGCAGAAGTTGCTGCCGGAGCATTTTACCTTGCACTTTCCAATTACAAAAAAAATCAGCGCGCCCCATGGAAAAAATTTTATCAAACCAGACAACAAACGAGCTAATCAATGCCTGCAGCAGATTTAAAATTAAAACGACCTCACCCCCTGCACAGATCAAACGGATTTGTAGTGCTCACCCCTTCCCTTTTAACCATGGGCGCAAACCATGTTATTAGCCGCCTTATAGGATATGACCCAAAACCGGGCAAGCCTTTTCCTTTAGATAAGCTTTTTTGCAAACAGGAATTGATCGAAGTAAAATCCGAAATAAACCGGACAATAAAAAGTGGCCAGCCAAAGATAAAATTAAAAGCCGAACTTTTATATAATGGTGGAAATAAATCTTTATGCAGCTATTCTGTGTATCCACTTTTTAAATCAACCAGGATTGTTACAGGTGTAATCCTCTGTTTTGAAAAAGTTCAAAAGCAGATACATCTGCCGGAAACAGCAGAATTCCACCACTCATTTAAAAATATTATCGGTAAAAGTGAAAAAATGCAGCGCCTGTTTACCATGCTTCCGGATATTGCCGAAAGCGATGCAAATGTCCTGATATGCGGAGAGAGCGGAACAGGTAAAGACCTTTTTGCTGAAACAATTCATACCCATTCTTTACGTTCAAAGGGCCCTTATATTGCTGTCAACTGTGCAACTTTTGCTGAAAGTCTGATAGAATCTGAACTTTTCGGTCATGAAAAATCAGCATTTACAGGAGCTGACCGTTTAAAAATCGGCAGGTTTGAAATGGCCGGGGCCGGGACATTATTTCTTGATGAAATAGGGGAACTTAAACCTGAATTACAGGTAAAACTTCTTCGTGTCCTTGACCAAAGAAAATTTGAACGTGTAGGGGGAACAAAGCCTGTTTTAATGGAGGCCCGCATCATAAGCGCCACCAATAAAAATTTAACTGAAGCCATTGCGGATAAATCATTCAGGGAAGATTTTTACTACCGGCTGCGTACTGTTTCTTTGAATCTCCCCCCCCTTCGGGAAAAAAAAGAAGATATCCCCTTACTGGTTAACCATTTTATCAGACTCTTTAACAAAAAGTATAATAAAGAAATCAGGTCTGTTGATACAAAGGTAATGCGCTTTTTCCAGCAGTATCATTTTCCTGGAAACGTCAGGGAGCTGGAGCAGGCCATGGAACATGCCTATGTTTTTGCCAAAGGACCTGTTATATTTTTAAGCAGCCTCCCTGACTTTAAAGAGTTTAATATGGCAAAACCGGAACCTGAACTTGAAACAACCCCAAAAGAGATTCTTTTTACTGCTAAAAAACCTGACAAAGAAGCAATTTTGCACGCACTTTCACTAAGCAACGGCAAACGGCAAAAAGCGGCTGATCTTTTATCCATAAGCCGGACATCTCTGTGGAGACTTATTAAAAAACTGGAGCTGGGATAAATGTTTCAACTGTTTCAATTGTTTAAAACGTTTCAAATATTATTATAATCCCATCTAAAACTGTAACCATTCAGCTAACCCAGCATAGCCGTAACCAAAAAAAATTATCACGAAAACACGAAAATCTGAATGTTATTCTATTTCGTATTTTCTATTTTTCGTATTTTCGTGATTGTCTTTTAGGTTTCCTGCCAGAAAAAACACGAATTTCAGGAGTAAGGCACTATAAATGTTCATATAAACAATTTCAGAGCTTGGCCGAATTTTAGTAATAAACTGAGCTATAATAAAATTTAAAAACCTCTGAAACTCGCTGCGCTCAAACAGCCAGAGTTTTTTAAATTTCACCATAGCTCAGTTTTGGCATCTGGCCTTGTGAAATTATTCTCTGAAAATCTATATTTATAACTCGGCATGCAATTTGCATTCTATATGGCTTTTTAAGAATTCAAGGTGAATGAATTTAATTTATCAGTTTTACTGGTAAATAATATCAAAGGAGAATAAACATGGAACATCAGACTAAAACCATAGATGAAATTATGGGATGCTACCCGGAAAAACCTGAATATCTAATTTTTTTACTGCAGGATGTTCAGTCCGCTTATGGATATATATCCCCTGAATCAATGCAGGCAGTATCAGACCATGCAGGAGTACCGATTACCCAGGCATATTCTGTAGCCACTTTTTATCAATCATTCCGATTAGAGCCGAAGGGCGAACACGAACTGCGGGTCTGCCTCGGCACAGCCTGCCATCTAAAAGGCGGGTCGCGTATTGTTGAAGAGCTTGAACGGAAGCTCAGTATTAATGCCGGAGAAACCACGGAAGATATGATGTATACGCTGAATACAGTAAACTGCGTTGGCGCATGTGCTTTAGCACCGGTAATGCTGGTTGATGAAACATATGAAACAAACATGACTGCCATGAAAATCGGAAAGATATTAAAGAAAACTAAAACAAAATAGGGCGCGGATAAAACAGAATACCCAACCTGTTTGTCTTTGGGCAATGAATTTCACCCGCATTCCTAAAGCGGCGTATGGAAGGAAAAAAAATGATTAATGGAAACACCGCACTTAATATAGATAACGTTCGCCTTAATTCGCAGACAGATTTAGATGCATTAAGGCAGAAAATTATTGACAGCCATGACCCTGATCAACCGGAAGTGTTAGTCTGTCATGGAACAGGCTGCATAGCAAATGGAAGCAAAGAAGTCATAGCAGCCTTTAAAAAAATCTGTGCAGACTCTGATATAGACGTTAAAGTCATGCCTGGTATAAAAGCCACCGGATGCCAGGGATTATGTTCCAAAGGTCCGTTGCTTCGAATAAATCCCCAGGGACTTTTTTATCAACAGGTCAAGCCTGGTGATGTGGAAGAAATTATACAAAAAACAATTATTGAAAACGAACCTGTGGAACGTCTTTTATATAAAGATCCAAAAACCGGTGAAGCAATTCATACTGAAGAGGAAATTCCATTTTATAATCTTCAGGAACGAATTATTTTGAAAAATATTGGTAAAATTGACCCCACTGATATACATGATAAAATCGCTGCCGGTGGATACCAGGCTCTGGCTAAAGCTTTAACCACCATGTCTCCTGAAGAAGTTGTTACAGAAATTACAAATTCCGGTTTAAGGGGACGAGGGGGTGCAGGATTTCCCACTGGCCGTAAATGGCAGGGAGCCTTAAAAGCTGTTGAAAAAAAAGGCGGGCCTGTTTACGTTGTTGTTAACGGTGATGAGGGAGATCCCGGAGCATTCATGGATTGCGCAATAATGGAAGGTGATCCCCATGCTGTTTTGGAAGGCTTGATATTAGGCGCTTATGC
>JAUVKE010000265.1 GCA_030592105.1 Desulfobacteraceae bacterium | reverse complement strand
TGATAACTGCGGCTTTGCCGCTTTAGGATTGTGTTAACGGGCTGTTCTTAGCTGTGGGAGTTCATCCCAATAACAAACAGGCCCAGAAGCATAACTGCGCAGGCTGTCGATATTATTAATAGTTTTTTTTCTTTAAACAACCTTCCCCCTATTACCACCGTCATTAAATTGGATATCCGCTTAACAGGAATTAAAAGAGAGACCATTGCCGCTGGAATCGCAACAGCATAGAGGTGTAATGCATCACTTATTATCCAGCAAAGGCTCGCCAGGATAAGGAGGAACCATTCTTTTCGTATTGCATATAAAACCTCCTGGAATCTGTTTGTTACCAGCATCAAAACCACCTGAATCAAAAATATAAACATTGCGAAAAAAAACAGATAGCTGAAAGTATCTATTTTTGATAAAAGAATTTTGTTGATTACAGGGCAGAAGCTCCATAAAACAAGAGTTATAAAAATATTTAAAAAATCTTTTGCGGAAATGGAGGTAAATGGTCGGTAAAAAGATTTTATATTATCCAGGGTGATAATATACCCCCCTGCCAGTATAAAAAAAATTCCAAGTATTTGTTTGCTGTTTAATACTTCTCCAAGTATAAACCAGGATAGTAAAATAACAAATATCGGGTTAAAATTAAGTAGGGGCGAAACCGTTGAAATTTCGCATCTCTTGTAAACAGTGTTGAGTGTGTATGAGCCTCCGTAGGCAAAAAGGGCATTTACTAAAATAAAAAAAAGATCAACTTTGGAAATGGATAAATTCACGTATTTTATAAAGGGTAGCAGAATTAAAAAACCGAAACTCCCTGTGAAAATCATCATATCCAGGACATTTACGTTTGCCAGTATTTTTTTTCGTACAATATGATTTAATGAAAAGAAAAAACCTGATGCAAGTATTGCTGTTATCCAGTTCATCCGTTGCTGTTCCTTGTCTTTATGCAGTCAGTTTTTCGTCTGCTCCGTGGGGATAACAGAAAAAGCTGATTATAAAATTTTTAAATTCAGGAATGATAATCATGGAAGATGTTATCAAAAAAGGTATAAAATTGATACAAGAATCAAAGAATGTATTGATTTTCAGTGGTGCTGGCTTAAGCGTTGAATCGGGAATTCCTGATTTCAGGAGCCCTGGAGGATTATGGGAAAAATATGATCCCTCTGATTTTTATTATGACAGGCTTTTATCAGATGAAAAAGTCAGGGAAAGGTACTGGCAAATGAGCATGGAATTTTATGCTTTAATGAAAGATGCCGTGCCTCACAGGGGATATCTTGCCATAAAAAATCTTGAAGATATGAATAAATTATTAGCCATTATCACGCAAAACGTTGATCATCTTCACCAAAAAGCAGGGAATTCCCCTGATAAAATAATTGAACTTCATGGAACAGCTTTTTTTGTATCCTGCTTAAAATGTGGCAAAAGATATACCAGAGATGCAGTTGAGCTGCGCATAAAAGATGGAGTCAAGGTTCCATATTGTGATGTTTGTTCAGGTATTTTAAAGCCTGATACCATATCTTTTGGTCAGTCAATGCCTGCTGATAAATTATCCGATTCTTTTAAATATGCCAATGAATGCGATCTTTGCATTGTTCTTGGTTCTTCTTTGGTTGTTTATCCTGCTGCCTCGATTCCTGAAAAAGCTGTTGAAAATGGAGCAAAGCTTATGATAGTTAACAGAGACTCAACCCATTTAGATCCTCTGGCAGAGCTTGTGATACATGATTCTTTGTCCGGAGTTTTAGATAATATTATCGTATAGATCGTCACATAAATAATTTTACAAAGATAGTGTCTCGTTAATTTTTAACTGGTGCCCGTTCATAAATGTTTTTTTGCCCGATCTCTGCATAATGCTCAAAAAAATCTCATTTCTGGACAAACCCTAAAGTTATGAAAAGGAACCGACTTGATAAAATCATCTGTTTTTCTCATTGTTATCTTTTGTTTGTCAGTTTTTTCCGGATGTACGCAAACCGAACGTATTTCAGATTTGCCGGAGAAACATTCAGCCCCCACGGAAAAAAATAAGCCACCAGCTGCTGTGAAGGTTGATGACCCTGACATTATTCAGAATTTATTAACCTATGATTCCGCCAAAGATGCCCAAACAATTATGGATGAAGCTTTGGATTTTTGCCAGGCATCACAGGAATACTGGCAGGCAGGTGATTTTAAAAATGCCATTGAGGCGTTGGACCAGGCCTATTCTCTGATATCGGATGTTGAAACGGAAGATGATAATAAAATCATGCAGCAAAAAGATGATATCCGATTTCTTATTTCAAAGCGTATTCTTGAAATTTATGCCTCCAGGAATATAGTTTTAAGTGGAAATCATAAGGCCATCCCCCTGGTGATGAACAGGCATGTTGAAAGGGAGCTTAAAAGTTTTACTGTGGGGGGGGAAAAAAAATTTTTTCGGGCATCATATAAACGGTCAGGTAAATTTCGTCCGCAAATGGTTGAGGCCTTAAAAAAAGCTGGTCTTCCAGTTGAACTATCATGGCTTCCACTTATTGAAAGCGGTTTTAAGGTTAATGCTTTTTCAAGTGCAAGGGCCCTTGGCCTGTGGCAGTTCATTCCATCAACAGGCTATAAGTATGGCCTTAAACGTAATGCACTAATTGACGAACGCCTTGATCCGATTAAGGCGACAAATGCTGCAATAGATTATTTAACAGATCTGCATAATATTTTTGGTGATTGGTCAACAGTTCTGGCGGGATACAATTGCGGAGAGGGGAGGGTTCTGCGTGTTATAAGAGAACAAAAGGTTAATTATCTTGATGATTTTTGGGATCTGTACGAAAGATTGCCATCAGAAACGGCAAGATATGTTCCCAGATTTATAGCAACCCTGCATATTGTCAGTAATCCTGAAAAGTATGGGCTTGACTCCATTGATGTAAGTAAACCTCTGGAATATGAAACCGTTGTTGTGTCAAAAAGAATGAGTCTTAAAAGTATTGCAAAGGCCATAAATGTACCTGAAAAAAATCTTAAAGAGCTTAATCCTGAATTTCGCTATAAAATTTTACCAGGAGAGGAATATCCTCTCAGGATTCCCCCTGGCAAAGAAGAAATACTCCTTTCAAAAATTGATAATATCCCTGTTTCCGCTGTCCCAAGGCCTGCTTTTGTTTATCACAGGATAAGACCAGGGGAATCCCTTTCAACAATTGCTAACAAATATCGTGTCAGCATGGGAAGGATAGCACGGGCAAATAATATTTATAAAAAGCACAAAATCATTGCAGGGAAAAGACTTAAAATACCTCAAAGGGGTACAATACTCTCGACCCCCAGACGCAAGCCATTGCCGAAATATGGAAAAGCCACTGTTCACAAGGTGAAAAGAGGAGATTCTTTATGGATTCTTGCAAGGAATTATAGGACATCAGCAGAAAAAATTCGTCAGAGAAATAATTTAAAAGGTTCAAAGCTGTATATTGGTCAAAAATTAAACATTCCAGGACCTCCGGCAACTAAGGATAAAAAGAATGGATTAATACAATATACGGTGAAAAAAGGGGATAGCCCCTTTACAATTGCAAAAGAATATAATACAATGCTGAAATCTTTTTTGAGATTGAATAATCTGACCCCCAAGAGTAAAATATATCCGGGTCAGATACTTTACGTGGAATAAATCAATCTTTTATGTATAGATATTCAGATAATAAATTTCATATGTCAGATGTTAGTACTGAGCTATGGTGAAATTTAAAAAGCTCTGGCTGTTTGAGCGCAGCGAGTTTCAGAGGTTTTTAAATTTTATTATAGCTCAGTCCATTGCTGAAATTATTTATGTGACGGTCTATAGATAGTGCGCCCCCGTAGCTCAGGGGATAGAGCAATGGATTCCTAATCCATGCGCCGCATGTTCGAATCATGCCGGGGGCACCACCGCTTACAAGGGTTTGCGGTGAATGAGTACTTGTTAAAACTGGTCAAAATTGGTGGCGAGGAATCCCAACGATTTCACCGGGTTTTCAAAATTCATACGCTATTAACAGCTAAAAAAATAAATTCTATAATTACCGCATCACGTTGTCTTTTAAATCCTGATAGGTGGTAATAACATCATATTTTATGTCTGCATGC
>JAUVKE010000054.1 GCA_030592105.1 Desulfobacteraceae bacterium | reverse complement strand
GTAAATCTATCCCTGGAACCATTTAGGTGGATCAACCCCTGCGGCATGGAGGGTGTTGCTGTAACATCCATGGAAAAGGAAACCCGCAACAGGATAAATGAAGAGGATGTTCAAAAATTGCTTCAAAAATATTTTGCAGCGCTTTTTCATATAGAGCCGATTTACAGTTCACTTTCCCGACTGGAGGAGCTTCTTACCCCTCCCTCCGGCCTTGTGCCAAATTTTCAAATCGGGTAATTATCTAACAATCTATACCTGAAATGTAACAATGCTATTCAGGCCATTTTGCCCTCTTTGATTAAAACCAAAACTTTTTCTTTTTCAATTTCGAGAATATCCGAAATTTGATCAGTGGTCATCCCTTTTTGATACATTTTAAGAATGTTATTCTTTAAGTTTTTTTGAACACCTTTCTGGATGCCTTGTTGGATACCTTCCTGAATACCTTCCTGGATACCCTGCTGGATACCTTGCTGGATACCTTTATCCCGTATATATTGTGCCAACATAGCTGTCTCCTTATGCTCTGTTATCTCATAATACAGTTTATCCCGTTCATTTTCACTGATCCCCGCGTAAATATCAATGAAATCAATATATTTATCAAACATCATATGAGATGCCAAATCATAAAGTCCTTTATATGCCTGGGTTATCACCTCAATTCGTTCATCATGGTTATAATCCATTTTGGGGAGCAGAATTTTAACAACAGGATTATTGGAATCGTAATAATCACGTGCCTTAAAGTCAAATAATTTAACAAATACATATTTGAAATAAATAAATAACTGACTACTCAGTCTGGATTCCAGTTCATGCAAAACATCTTTACGCCATTTTTTACGATTAGTAAAAAGTACCGTTGGAATAACCTGAGCATCAGGATATGCTTCAATGGAATCTATGGCATAATGCGCCACCTTATATAGATCGTCACATAAATAATTTCACTGCGTTATCGGTCGTCGGAGTATTATAATACGCCTTCCTTCCTCTGGCCTTGTGAAATTAATTATCTGACAATCTACAAATCGAAAATTTTGATTTATCTTCCTGAAACTCCACCAGCCATAAAAGAAGCTGCTGGTTTTCAAAAGAGAATAAAATAGGCATATCCAATACAAAATGCTGTTGGGAGAGTTTATGTTTCTTTGGTTCCTGCCGAACAAACTCTATATTTTTTACAGGCCCAAAACTTTGTACCGCCTGAGGTAGTACCCATTCCAGCGCTTCTTTTGGAAAATCTATAAAAATGTTTTTAAAATTATGATCGTGGGATTCCCGTCTCATATTTTTTTCGATTCGGTTTTTTTAGGGTTTAAAATTAACAAAAATTTGGGGGCTGGCCCTGTGCCAAATTTTAAAATCGGGTAATTATCTAAAAATTTATTTATGATCACAAACTCAATCTTTACTGTGGCATATTGGCCATTTTATGTCAATATGAGCCATAAAGTTTAAAAGGACAAAGAACCCTGCGCCTCTATCTGGACCGGCACGGGACTTACCTTGACTTCCATAATTGAAAAGTATAGGATCTCCTTTAAAAATGTGTGCTGCGTGGTATATACCCCTTTTATTATCTTTTTTTCTCTAATAAGTCTTATGCTTCAGGAACTTTCAATAAAAAATTTTGCCATCATTGATGATCTTCATATATTATTTTCTGACGGATTAACAATTATAAGTGGTGAAACCGGAGCCGGCAAATCAATTATAATAAATGCCGTCAATCTTCTGCTGGGGAGCAGAGCCTCGGCAAAACTGGTCAGAACAGGGGCAAAAAATGCTGAAATTGAGGCGTTATTTAAAGTTGCGCCTGAGAGTATGGCGGCCCATGGCAGTGGGAACCCCGGCCTTGATTCATCCGGTCAGCTTTCCATCCGAAGAATTATTGCAGGCAATAACAGGCACAGAATCTATATTAACGGACATATTGCAACCATTCAGACACTTATTTCAACAACGGAAAATCTTGCCAGCATTTCAGGGCAGTACGCACATCAGGGGCTCTTAAAAGAAGATCAGCACCTGCTCATACTCGATCAATTTGGCGGGCTTGCACATTTACGCAATAAAGTAACCCAATGTTATCGCGGGTTGATTCCTCTTATAGAAGAGCTTGATACTCTTAAATCGCAAAAGGAGAGACAAACCGAACATCTTGCTCTGCTCGAGTTTCAGAAAAAAGAGATCACAGATGCTGCCATAAAAAATCCAGAGGAAGATGAAGAACTTGAAAAAGAGAAAATCAAGCTTAAAAACAGTGAATTGATCCACCGGATAATTTATGGAAGCATTGAAGAACTCTACAGCTCCAGAGGGGCTGTGGTTGAAAAACTTGTTGAAATAAAAAAAAATATGGATAAGGCCTCTGCAATTGATCCTATAATTTCTGATTACGCTGAAAGTATCAGCGATTTTACATTTAAAATAGAAGATCTTGCGGAAGATTTAAGGGGGTATCTTAATAATATCACCGTTGATGACCTGCGTCTTGAAAATATTGAAGAGCGGTTGTATACGCTACAGAAATTAAAACGAAAATATGGCGGAACCCTGGATGGGGTTGGGTCCTATTTTAAGAAAATCGATAAAGAACTGTCCGGCATTGAAAATATCTCCGACAGGATAGATGCAGCCGGGAGAGAGCTTGACCGTATGCACAAACACCTGGCCGGGCTTGCAGTTATTCTCTCTGAAAAAAGGAAAACAACAGCAAACCATATGGCCCAAAAAGTTGAAAAGGAACTTTCAACATTAAAAATGGCCGGGACAAAATTTGAGCTTTCCTTAAAAACCATTAAGGCAGATGAAAGAACAGAACCATTTCTTGTTGCTGAAAAGAGCCTTATCACTGAAACAGGTATTGATCAGGCTCTGTTTTTAATAGCCCCCAATGTGGGAGAAAAATTAAAACCCCTGGCGCAGATTGCATCCGGAGGAGAACTTTCAAGGATGATTCTCGCAATAAAAGCAATACTTGCGGAATCAGAATCTGTTGAAACCATAATATTTGATGAAGTCGATTCCGGTGTTGGGGGGGATGTGGCAGAAGTTGTGGGCAAAAAACTCCATTTACTTGCACATCATCACCAGATAATATGCATTACACACTTGCCCCAGATTGCCAGGTTTGGTGACCATCATTTCAAAATTTCAAAAAATGTTGAAAACGGCAGAACCATTACCTCAATCTCTCCTGTAAACAATGAAGAAAGGGTAAAAGAGATGGCAAGGATGATGGGTGGCGAAAAAATTACCAGGGCAATACTTGACCACGCAAAAGAGATGCTTGATTGCACGTAAAAAAGGGGCAGGTTTAAAAACCGCCCCTTTTTGTACTTTACAATAAATAGTAGCAAAACAAATTTCAAGGTGCCCTTTAATTATTCACGTGATGCATGGACCATTGAATATACAATCGGAATAAGAACAAGGGTAACAAGTCCGCTTACAGCCAGGCCCCCTATAACAGTATTTCCCATGGCATTCCAGACTTCTGAACCTTCACCGCCGGACATGGCAAGTGGAAGCATTCCAAATATTGTTGTCAGACTTGTCATAAGAACGGGCCGCAGCCGTGTCTTTCCCCCCACGATTATCGCTTCTGTCAGCTCCATTCCCCTGGACCTTAACAGGTTTGTATAATCTATCAGAACAATGGCGTTTTTAACTGCTATACCCATGAGCATTATAAGACCTATAAAACTCATTAGATTTAATGGTGTCCCTGTAAATACGAATGCCAGAATTACTCCCACAAAGGCGAAAGGGACGGAAAACATTATAATAAGGGGATCAACAAAGTCTTCAAACTCAGAGGCCATAACCATGAATACAAGAATAATTCCTACAATGAGCAACAGGGTCAAATCGCGAAACGCCTCCTTCTGCTCATTAACCTCCCCTCCCCATTCTATAATGACGTCTGAGGAAAGATTAAGCTCTTCCATCTGAGCCTTAACATCCTTAACCACATCCCCCAGAGACCTTCCCTGAACACCAGCCAGTACCCTGGTAACACGTACACGATTTTTCCGTTCTATTTCAACCGGCCCGGAGGTTTCTGTTATTTCGGCAACACTTCTTAGCTTGACGATCCCCCCCCCCATGGTCGTTAAAGGAGTTTCACCTATTTCCTTAATACTTCTTCGCTGTACTTCCTTAAGCCGTAATCGTATCCCAAAATCATCCCCTGCATCCCGGAGCTTTGCATCATCAAAGCCATAATAATTAGCCCTGAGAGTACTGGCAACCATGGCAACATTTAATCCAAGGGTGGCAGCTTTATCCCGATCCAGCTTTATTTTTATTTCCGGCCGGAGTTTTTTCCTGCTGATTCGTACATCTATTGCGCCAGGAGTCGTTTTAAGAATTTCACTGATTTTATTTGCAGCATCATTTGTTTTTTCAAAATCATGACCAAGAACCTCTATGCTGATTGCAGTCCCCCCCCCAAAAAAAACCATCTGGACTGAACTCATGGCTCTGACAGAAGATTTTACCACTTTAGGCATTGCTTCTACCATGGGACGTATTTCAGATGCAATCTCTTTGGCAGAACGGTCCCTCTCCCTTTTGGGGATAAGGCGGACTCCGGCTCTTCCGACATTTGTCCCTTCGCTTATCCCTATAGCACTTAACATTCCTGATTTACTCTGCCCTGCCAGGCCATATGAGGTCACAAGCTCAGGAACCTTATTAAAAATATCCAATATTTCTTTGGTGGTTTGGGCGGTCACCTCTCCACGCGTTCCTTGAGCCAGCTCAACAACGACTTCAACCTCACCATTGTCGACCTCCGGCAAAAATTCAGTTCCAATCAGGGGGATCAAAAGCATACTTACAATTAATACGGCACCTAAAATAACCAGTGTTCCCTTTTTGTTATCGAGGACATATTCAAGGAGGTGCGTATATCCCTTTTCTATTTTATCAAACTGTTTTTCGCTCCATAAAAAAAAAGAATTCGTTTTTCTTTCTTCCCTGGATCGAACCAGCTTTGAACAGGCCATGGGTGTAAGGGTAAGGGAAATAAATAAAGAGGCAAGTATGGTAACAAGAATAAGAAAAGCCAGCTGGCCAAAGATTATTCCTGCAATCCCTTTAATAAAAAGGAGCGGGGTAAAAACAGCCACTATTGTAAGGGTGGAGGCCGCAACAGCCATGCCTACCTCGGACGCACCGGATATGGCTGCTGTTGCAGGTGCTTCTCCTTCATCAATATGTCTTATTATATTTTCAATAACCACGATTGCGTCATCAACCACCATGCCGATTGCAATGGAAAGACTCATAAGAGATATGACATTGATGGTGTAACCCATAAAAAAAAGGGCTATTATGGCAGCAAGGATTGAAAAAGGAATAGCAAGACTAACCACAAAACTGGTTCTAAAACGGCGGAGAAAAATAAAGCAGATAATAACCACAAGAACCGCTCCAGCCCCGGCGGATTCGGCAAGGTTTCTAATCATGATATAAATATGGTCGGATGTATCAACAACTATATCCATACTGATATCTGAAGGGAGATTCGGTTTTAATCTAACAAGTTCTTTTTTTACCGCATTTATAACATTAACCGTATTTTCCCCTGATTGCTTCTGGATAAAGACAACCATCCCCGGGGAATCTTTTCCCCAGGTCCACTGGGATTTTTCTTCATGGGCATCGAGTACTTTGGCAACATCTTTAAGGCGGATCAGAGAATCTCCCTGTTTCGCGATTATAGTGTTTGCTATTTCTACAGAATTTTTGTAGCGTCCCGCCACCCGGAGCTGCAATTCAGATTCATTAATCTTTATTGTACCTGCGGGAAGATCCAGATTCTCAGCCATAAGTGTCTGCTGAATCTGATAAATAGACAGATGATAAGCTTCCAGGGCTTGTCTGTCAAAGGAGACGTTTATCTGTCTTTCCACGGCCCCTTCATAAAAAATTGCCCCCACACCGTGGAGCCGCTTTAAAGGATCTGCAATCTGTTTATCAACAATTCTGAAAAGATCAGATTTGCTTTCATTTGCAGTGACTGTCATCACAAGAACCGGCGCTATGGAGCTGCTGAATTTAAAAACAACAGGTTCATCAGCTCCATCAGCTATGTCAACTTTGGCAAAATCTATTTTTTCCCTGATATCATTAACAGCCACGTCCAGGTCTGAGCCCCAGTTAAAAATACATGTTACAATCGAGAAATTATCCTTTGATACAGACTCCAGCCGGTCAAGATTAGGCGTTGTGGACAACTGGTCTTCCATATACTTGGTTACTTCTGATTCCACATCAGAAGCTGATGCTCCCGGGTAGGGTGTTATTACGCTGATTGCCGGCGGATCTATCTCGGGAAGAAGATCCAGGTTTAATTTAAAAAAAGAGATTACTCCGATGAGTATAACCGCGGCAAAGAGCATTAATGTAGAGACTGGCCGATTAACGGCAATTTCGGGAAGCTTCATTATTATCCTTCCTTTAATGTTTCAACTGCTTTATTGGAAATTTTAACATTAATACCGGAACGGAGTTTTCCCGCGCCATTGGTAATCACAAGTTCACCCATGGCCAGGCCATCAATTACCTCAGCAAATTTATCGGTCTTGATTCCAATTTTAATCTCTTTTTTAAATGCCTTATTATTTTTAACGACAAAGACATAGTATGTACCACTTCCAGGCAATTTTTGCAGAGCAGCCCTGGGAATAGCAAGGGCTTCTTTTTGGGATAGTAAAAAATTAACCTTAACAAACATTCCATCAACCAGCTTTCCTGTTTGATTGGATGCTTCAATTCTTACCTTAAAAGTACGGGTGCCCGGACTCACCATTGGATTGATAATTGTAACTTTGCTGTTAAATTTTATTTCTGGAAAAGCATCAACCATCATGATTGCTGTTGTTTTAAATCCAATCCTCCCGAAATCCTTTTCAGGAAGCTCAATATCAGCCCTTACCATAGCCTGATCAAGGATTCGAAGAACCTGAATTCCCGGAGCAACTGATTGCCCTATTTCAGCACTTCTTTGTACAACAACACCGTCTATGGAGCTATGTATCTCGGTATAGTTTAAATATTCCCTTGCGGTTTCAAGGGCTGCCTTTGCCTGGCTGTGTTTTCCTTTTACAACGAGAAGAGCCTCCCGTGCAGTATTATATCCAGTCTCTGCAACGTCAAAACGATTTTGGGGAATTACATTTTCAGCCAAAAGATTTTTTGCACGATTATATTCTTTTTCGGCCTGACCCAGCTGCGATTTAACCTGGGCAACAGCGGCAAATGCAGCCGAAAAAGCAGATTCAGCCTGTTTCACTGCAAGCCTGAATGTTGTTTTATCCAGCCTGATAACAGGCTGGCCTGCTTTCTCCCTTTCCCCTATATCCACCTAGACAGCATCAACATTACCCGCTACCTTGGGAGATAAAAGATTTTCCTGGCGGGCCCTTAATGTCCCCACGGCACTGACTTTATCCTGAAACAGCTCCATGGAAGCAGGGACGGTATTCACCGGAATAACCTGATCAAGAGCCTGAAACGCCTGGCGGTCTTTTGCTTTTTGCCTGATGTTTGCGACAATAAAAATAGCGCAGATTACCAGAGCAAAAATGGATAAAAAATAGAATATTCGTTTCATTTTATCTGTTCCTTTTCCAAAAGAGTTTTTACACTTTAAAGAATATTTAGTTTCCATACCCTTTAAAAAAAATATTTTGTGTTCATCAAAAAATGGTAATTATAAAAACCTGTGAGAATACGATATTATAACATTTTAACCCTGAGCTAATACCCCCTTTTTTTCAGGTTACTTTTACCCATCATCCCTGTGGCTCTTTCAAGAGCGGCCAGAGCTGTATTATATTCAAAAAGAGCCTGGGCGTAATTTGCATCCGTTTTGCTCAGGGCGGTGCGTGCGTCTAATACATCTGTATTTGTTCCTGCACCTGCTTTATAACGGGCGGCTTCCAGACGATACGCCTCTTTAGAAGTTTTCAAAGCCGCCTCGGCTGCTGTGATATTTTTTTCAGCCTTTCCAATGTTAAGAAATGCACTGCGAACCTCAAGAGAAATTCTCTCTTCTGTTTTTTTATGCATCATTTTGGCCTGGTTCAATTTTGATTTTGCTTTTAAAACCTCTGATCTGGTTTTTCCCCAGTTCCAGAGGGGAACCTCTGCTCCTGCTCCCACTGTCCAGTGATCATCTCCATCTAAATCCCGAACATCTCCCTCGATATATTCATACCTGCCTTCAATGGCAATACTTGGGAGGTATTCTCCTTTTGCAGCCTTTAGTCCTTCCTTTGCGGCCTCGGCCTGAAGTTTTAAAGAAGCAAGTTCCGGACGGTTTTTAATGGCAAAAATAGTTAAAGCTTCAAGACTTTTTTTTTGTCCTGGAGGATGACCAAGGCGCTCTGTTAAAAAAATCTCTTCTTCCAGATCTATGACCATCAGATTTTTAAGACTCGATAACGCCAGGTCAAAGGCATTTTCAGCACCATTTAATTCTTTTCTTGTATTTGCAAGCTCGGTTTGCGTCCGAAGAAGATCGACCTGGGGAATGGCCCCTTCCCGAACAAATATTTTAACATCCCGTTCATGCTTTTCCAAAAGAGCCACAGCCTCTATGGCTACCTTGTTAAATTCCCTGGCCACCTGCGCTGTATGATAAACCCGGGTAACCTGATAAATAATTTCATTTTTTACATTTTCCTGATCATGGATTCGTGCGTCCCTGATATTTTTAGCAGCTCTTCGGGCTGCTTTTAATCTTCCCCCTGCAAAAACAGGCTGCCGCAGAACAATTCCGGCCTTATATATATCACGCTCCATGAACAACATTGATAAAGGGCCCATGGATAAAGGGCCTACAGCCAGAGGGCCAAGCTCAAATGTTAAATCTTCATCAAGCCGTGTATAGGTTCCTTCAGCCCCGATATAAGGGAGCATGGCGGTCCATGCCATTGTCAAATCAGCATCTGCCTGGGCTAGAACCTCCTGGGTGAGATAAATATCAATATTTCTTTCCATAGCTATGGAAACACAATCCTGAAGCCCAAGGTGAAGTATTCCGCGTTGTTTATAGGGAAGCAGTATTTCATTTCCTGCCTTTGATATTCTGCTCCCAAGGCCGAATACCGAGATCAGCTGGTCTTCAATATATTTTTTGCTGTAAAACCGCTGGGCATACAGCCTGTCCGGTGCAATATGCTGAATCAACAGGGTAGTAAAAAAAAAGCTTAACACAATCAGAATAAAGGAATTTTTTTTGTTTTTTATTAGCATTATTTTCTCCAAAAAAATTGAAATATAAACCTTAAGATAAAAATTTTGGGTGCGTTATCAGTCGCCTGCGTATTACATCCCTCTGGCCTTCCCAAAATCATTATCTTAAGATCTATAGTGCCTGAAAAAAACAGGCATTTCGTCATAAAATGAATTATTCAGAATTTTCTTCTTGCTTGATTTGATCTTTTTTATATTTAAGTCCCAAAAATAAAATTTTAATCAGTTCTTCCATGTGTATATCAATATTGTCTTTATTCCCATAGAGCCATTGCCGCTCAAAACCTTTCAGGGCAAGCCCGATGGCCCTTGCTGTGAGAAACACGTCATTTACATAAAAAACTCCTTTTTCAACCCCATCATTTAAAATAGAAGAAATGATTTTCACCTCCCTTTCAAAAAGATCATCCCGTATCCTGACAGCTTCCGGGATCATTTTTTCTGCGTCACTCCTGGCCAGGGTGAAAATGTTTAAAGGAAGATTCATATTTTGAAACCTGGTCTTTGCAAAAATAATCAGTTTTTTCCCGGGAAGGACTTCAAGGTCGACCGAGTGTGATATTTTATCAATGGTTATATTTGCCTCCCTTTTCAGCACTTCTATATAAATATTATCCTTACTTCCAAAATAATTATAAATGGTAGCCTTGGCAACCCTTGCAAAACGTGCTATTTCATCTATATTTGTCTTTGTCAACCCGTATTTTGCAAACCTTTTCCCGGCAGCCTCTAATATGGATTCTCTTTTTTTCTGTTTCATATCACACCATTGTGTATATATTCAGCTATGCTGATTCCAAGGATGCTTCAGGTATACATAACAACTGAACAAATACACCATATTATTCATATGTAATTACTTTAATATATATTTTTATACTAAAATCGTTTTTCAGTACAAATAATAATCAGATAATATTTTTTGTCAAGAAAAAATCGAATAAAAAATTACAATGATTTAAGAAGGAGAGAGGCGCCGAGAGGTTTATGGTAATGCAAAATCTTGACAAATAATCGACAGAAAGATACATTATTTTAAATTACAATATGAAATTGTAAAATTAATAACTTAAATAGATTGTTTCTATTTTGAGGTTAAAACTATTCAAATTTTATAATAAAGCCATGAAGGCATTACAGAGAAAAATTTCTGTTTGGCGTTCGTGGCTTTTTTTGTTAAAAAAAAGCTGTTCTTTTTGTGCCTGCAAAGTGCGAAATATTAAACCTGAGTTACAGGAATAACGTGATGAATATATTTAATAATACTTACCCTTTTTCAGCCATAGTGGGGCAGCATGATTTAAAGCTTGTCCTGTTATTAAATGCCATAAATCCGCGGATCGGGGGTGTTCTCATCCGTGGAGAAAAGGGAACCGCCAAATCGACTACTGTCCGGGCTCTGGCAAGTCTGCTACCGGAAATCAAGGTAATCAGGGGATGTCAATATTCCTGCAATCCTGACAATCTGGCGGATATGTGTAATAAATGCAAAAACAGTTTAAACAATCATACCATTGCCTGTCGGCGTGCACGGGTGGTGACGCTCCCTTTAAATGCCACTGAAGACCGGATTGTCGGAGGAATAGATTTTAATTTTGCAATCAAGCATGGAAAACGGGAATTGCAGCCCGGTCTCCTTGCAGAAACCCATCGGGGAATTCTTTACATAGATGAAACCAACCTCCTTGATGATCATATCGTGGATGTTATTCTGGATGCAGCCTCATCAGGTAAAAATGTGGTTGAAAGAGAGGGTATCTCATTTACTCATTCCTCCGACTTTATTCTTGTGGGTACCATGAATCCCGAAGAAGGAGAGCTGCGGCCCCAGCTTCTGGATAGATTCGGTCTTTGTGTGGAAGTAAAAGGAGAAAGCGATCCTGCTGAGCGAATCCTTTTAATGGAGAGGAGGGAAAATTTTGATTCCGACCCCCTGGCATTTATAAAAAAATTCAAACAGGAAAATAAAATTATTTCAAGCAATATTATTAATGCCAGAAAAATTCTGCCTGGAATCAGATTTCCAAAACATCTAAGGCATT
>JAUVKE010000208.1 GCA_030592105.1 Desulfobacteraceae bacterium | reverse complement strand
TGGACAGATTTATAACGGAAAACAATTTTGACCGGCTTGATCCCCGCAAGGCCGAAGATGAATTTATTTACCAGAATACATATCGTCTGAACCAGAAGTTTTATGCCTCACTGGGTGAAAAGCGCGCCTTTGTTCTTTCGCACGGAAGAAATATCCTGATCCTGAAAATTGTTGGGTATGCCGAAAAGGTAACCCAGTATTACTGTCTTGATAATTTCCGGGCCCACGGCTGGATCGCGCATCAACGTTATCCCACCAGGGGAAGGCTGTGGCACCCGGGCGGAGCCCATCCTTTTATCGGTATGGATGAAGCTCTTGTGCATAATGGCGATTTTGCAAACTACCATGCGGTGGGTGAATATCTGAAGCAGCATAATATATATCCCCAGTTTTTAACTGACACAGAAGTATCCGTACTGTTGCTTGATCTTTTAAATAGAACATTCAAATATCCGCTTGAATATATTGTTGAAGCCATGGCTCCGACTACTGAGCATGATTTCGATCAGTTGCCACCCGAAAAACAAAGAATATACAAATATATTCAATCTCAGCATATTTCAAGTTCACCGGATGGCCCCTGGTTTTTTATCATAGCCCGCAACAATCCCTATAAAAAATTTTTCCAGCTTATCGGCATTACAGATACTGCCATGCTGCGTCCCCAGGTTTTTGCTTTGCAGGACGGGAAAGTCCAGATCGGCCTGATCTGTTCGGAAAAACAGGCCATAGATGCAACCCTGCAGAATCTGGCTGCGGAAGATGACCGCTTTTGCCCTGTGGCGGATAAATACTGGAATGCCTGGGGCGGCAGTGCCACCGACGGAGGCGCTTTTACCTTTACTGTTAAGGATTCAGGTAAAGGGGATGGATCAAAAGAGCTTGTTTGCGCCAACAAATTCGGCGAACTGGTCACGGTTCCTAAAAATCAGACTCATTATATAGCTTCATTAGAGATTTCGGATGTTCAAAATCCGGAAACAATATCCCGGGAATTCAAAGCCGGCCTTTCAGCTTCCGATTTCGGCAGTTTTAAAGCATCCTGCCTTAAAAATCTGGCTGACCGTGAGTATGCTTCAATAAAATATTTTTGTTCGGAGCTTGTTGAGCAGGCCAAAACTGATGACCATGCCAAAACAAAAGCAATTGATATCTTAACATATTTAAATGACAGGCCCTGCCCGACCGGCCAAAAAAAAAGAAGCTCGGTCTTAAATATGATTCGTGAGAGCTTATCCGATATTTTCGGCGCTTCTCCCGGGCTGAATGAAAATTCTTCCGGCTCTTATCGTTATATAGACTGGAATACCAGAGATACTCTCAGGACTCCACGGGAAGGTGAAAAAATTCTGGTGGTAAATGCGGTAAAGTTTGAACCTGAGGGAGAAGACTGCGATGCCAGACTTTTAACCCGCGCCTGGCAGATGGGATGGCAGCAGTTTATCTGCTATGGCTATAAAGGTCAAAGGTTTACCGGTTGCGGGTTCGGGAAAGAGACCGATAACGTCCGGATTGATATATATGACAGCTCCGGCGACTATATTGCTTCCGGAATAGACGGAATGGAAATACATGTTCACGGCAATGCCCAGGATCAACTTGGTCAGATCATGAAACGCGGCAAACTGGTTGTGCATGGTGATGCAGGCCAAACATTCATGTATGGCGCCAAAGGCGGTGAAGTATACGTTATGGGTAATGCGGCCGGCAGGCCCCTGATTAATGCAACCGGACATCCGAGAGTTGTGATAAACGGCACCTGTCTCGATTATCTGGCCGAATCATTTATGGCCGGCGACCCGCTGAATGGCGGTGGATTTGTTATCCTTAACGGCATGCAGTATGATGATAACGGAACATTAATCGACCATGCCACACCTTATCCCGGTTCCAACCTTTTTTCTCTGGCATCCGGCGGAGCTATCTATTTAAGAGATCCTGATCATAAGGTTGTGGATGAGCAGCTTAACGGAGGTGAACTGGTAGATTTAAGTCCGGCTGACTGGGAGACTATCCTGCCCTATCTGCAGGAGAATGAAAGATTATTCGGCATTTCAATCGAAAATGATCTTCTGACCGTAAACAACAAGAAGCTGGATTATACCAGGGTATACCGCAAAGTACAGGCCGTTAAACTGGCTGCGCTCGGGACTGCAACTACAGTGGTGGATCCGGCTGAAGAATACAGTGAGGACTGGCATGAATTTTCAAGCTGATATTCTTAAATTAAAAGTTGCCGGGCAGAGCCCGACAACCTGATAAAAAAAAGAAAAAAAGGCGAAAAATTAATTTAACCGCAGCCATACCCGTTGTATTGTGAGGATTAAATTAATTTTTCAACGCAGAAATTGGATGAATCAGCGTTTCGTAACAGCCTGTCGAAATAAAGCTCAATGTGCTTCTGCCCAGTCAGCACCTGATCCCACATCAACCTTCAAGGGTACATCAAGTTTCCACACAGATTCCATAATTGTTTTTACAAGTTCTTTTACCTGCTCAAGCTCTTTTTCAGGTGTCTCCAGAACTATCTCATCATGTACTGAAAGAAGCATGGCCGACTCCATGCTATTATCCTTAAATGCCTTATTAATTTGAATCATGGCAACTTTTATTAGATCTGCTGCTGTGCCCTGAATTGGAGTATTTATAGCTGTTCTTCTGGCAAACTCACGAATATTTTTATTAGGGCTGTTAATCTCAGGCAGATAGCGAACCCTGCCCAGCAGAGTCTCTGTTTTTTTTGTTTTTACAGCTGATTCAACAGCCTGATCTATATATTCCCTTACACCTTTATATCTTTTAAAATAATTATCTATATATGTTTTTGCCATCTTTTGGCTTATATCCAACTCTTTTGCAAGGCCATAAGGACTCATACCATATACGATTCCAAAATTAATAACCTTGGCCTGCCTGCGTAAATCCGGATCAACAAATGAAGGAAAAACCTGAAAAATTTCAGAGGCAGTACGTGTGTGTATATCTTCATCATTATAAAAAGCTTCTTTTAAAATTTCATCTTTTGAATAATGGGCAAGAATCCTTAATTCAATTTGAGAATAATCTGCCGCAACAAGAGTCCAGTTATCTCTCGGAATAAATACACTTCTGATCTTTTTCCCTTCTTCTCCACGTATGGGGATATTCTGCAGATTCGGGGCAGAACTGCTCAAACGGCCTGTTACTGTCACAGTCTGATTAAATGAAGAATGTATTCTGTCTGTTTTTTTATCAGCAAGATCAAGAAGGGCATCTGTATATGTTGACTTAAGCTTAGCAAAAGTTCGATGCTTTAAAATAATTTCCGGAAGTTCATGCATAGGAGCAAGTTTTTTAAGCACATCAACATCAGTGGAATAACCTGTTTTTTTCGTGGTTTTTTTTTGAACAGGAAGCTTGAGTTTATCAAAAAGGATATTTCCAAGCTGTCTGGATGATTTTAGATTAAATTTTTCTCCAGCTGTCTTGTATGCCTTTGTTTCAAGAATTTTCAGATGGTTTGCAAAGTAATTGGAAAGATCAGATAATTTTGCCGTGTCGACTCTTATCCCGTTTATCTCCATCTCTTTTAATACTGATACCAGCGGCATCTCAACTTTTTCAAATAAATCATACAAACCATTCTCTTTCAGCATCGGGAGAAGAATATGATATACCATCAGGGTGATATCCGCATCTTCGGATGCATAAGGAGCAGCTTTTTCCAGAGGAACTTTTGAAAAGCATGAAAGCTTTTTACCATTTTCAGCGGTTACAGCTTCTTTATATGAAACCATTTTATGATTAAGTAAATCGAGTGAAATCTGATCAAGGCTATGTCCTCTTATGGAAGGATTTAAAAGATAAGAGGCCAGCATAGTGTCAAACAGCACACCATCTAATTTTACTCCGTGACGTTCCAGAACTATCCAGTCATACTTTATATTCTGGCCGACTTTTTTAATATCCGGATTTTCCAAAACAGGCTTCAACTGGTTTAAAAGCTCATGCAGATCTAACTGGAACTGTACATCAGGGTAATCATGACCACAGGGAATATAAAAGGCCTCGTTTTCCTTTATTGAAAAAGATAATCCTACAAGATCCGCCTTCATTGGATTTTTTGAAGTTGTTTCTGTGTCAATTGATATCAGTTTTGCAGATTTTAGTCTCTTTATCAGGTTCAGGAGATCATTTTTGTCCACCACAAGATGATAGCTCTTTTTTGAATGATCAGTCTTTTGAATTAATGATTGCTCCAGCTGTCTGAATTCCAGCTCTTTAAAAATGGCAGAAAGCCTTTTACTATCAAACCCTTTAAATAAAAAATCTTCCTCGTCAAAAAATAATGGTATATCTGTCTTAATGGTAACAAGCCTTTTGCTCAAAAAAGCCTGTTCCTTAAACTCTATAAGATTTTCGCGCTGCTTTTTTTTTGTAATTACCTGAACTTCTTTATATAACTGCTCCATACTTCCAAAATCCGTTATTAAAGATGCTGCTGTTTTCAGCCCAATACCAGGAACACCAGGAATATTATCAGCCTTATCTCCCATCAGTCCCATAATGTCTATCATTTTTGCCGGTCCCAACCCAAATTCGGCATTTATCGCATTAATATCTATTATTTTATCTTTCATTGGATCCCAGATTATAATATTTTTTGTCACAAGCTGCTTAAAATCTTTATCCCCACTAACAATAACAACAGAATAACTTTTTTCCTCAGCTTTTTTTGCTATTGTTCCGATAAGATCATCTGCCTCATACCCCTGCATTTCCATGGGGAACAGATTAAAAGCAGAAGTTATCTCCTTTATATGTGGTATCTGAACTGACAGGTCTTCAGGCATTGGAGGACGGTTAGCTTTATACTCACTAAAAATTTTATGCCTGAAAGTCGGACCCTTTGCATCAAAAAAGGTTATAAGGTATTTCGGAGATTTATCCTTAATCAATTTTATCAGCATTTTAGTAAACCCCAAAACAGCATTTGTAGGCAGCCCTTTAGAATTTGAAAGC
>JAUVKE010000195.1 GCA_030592105.1 Desulfobacteraceae bacterium | reverse complement strand
CCAAGAGCCCCAAAAGGGGGATACATAAAAACAAAGGGACATAATAGGGACATAATAGGGACGTCTATGATTTTATGCGTTTAGCTCAATCAATTCAAACCGATTTTCTCTTTCAATCTTTTGATCTCTCAGGGAGGAACGACTCACTGCTGATTGGCTTATATTTAGCCTTTCCCCAATCTCGGATGGCTTGATGTTAAATCCTGAATAGTGAATAACAAATCAATCTTTTTATAATCTCGTCAAGTTTAATAATCACCAGTGATGTCCGGTCATGTTGTTGCATATATTTCAACTGGGGCTTGGCCACTAAAAAGGTTACGATATTAACAAGTGATCCCCAAAAACAGGGGTTTTAGGCCATGTATTGCCATTTTTGGCATAAAAGTTGGTAATACAGGTTTCCGTCTCTTCCCGAAGGTGAAAGGCTTCATGATTTTTAAATGCCAACTACCCTGACACAGGGGAACCCTGAATCAGCAAATGAATTTAAAACTATCAATTTCTTTTATCTTTACAGCCTTCTTATGAAGCTCTTTTAACTGTACGGGGTCATTTATCTGATTTATTTTATCAATTATTTCCGGTGAAATTTCCCCAAAACGTAATTCAAGAACCTCTATGATATTTTCTTTTGCATTCTGAATTATTCCCTGCTGCATCCCCTGCTGCATCCCCTCCTGCATACCTTTTTCTCTAATATATTGTGATAGCATAGCCGTCTCCTTATGCTGAATTATGTCATGGTATATTTTTTTTTGTTCTTTTTTGCTTACCTTTGCATAGATATCAATAAAATCGACATACTTATCAAAAAGCCCACGGGATGCAAGTTGAAATAATCCTGAGTATGCCTGCCTTATCACCTCTATTCGTTCATCCTTCTTATAATTCATTTTCGGCAGTAATATTTTAACAACAGGATTGTTAAGAGTATAATAATCCCGTGCATTAAAGTCAAATAGCTTGAAAAACTGATATTCAAAATGTAAAAAGAGCCTGTTATTTAATTTTGTTTCCAGTTTACGGATAACATCTTTACGCCATTTGGTACGATCAGTAAATAAAACCGCCGGGATTACCTCTGCCTGAGGATAAGCTTCCATCAGGTCTGTTGTATAATGCAGCAATTTATATATTGAAAATTTTGACTTGTCTTCCTGAAACTCAACCAGCCACAAAAGCAATTGCTGATTTTCAAAAGAAAATAAAATAGGCATGTCTAATGACAGACTCGGATCAGGAAGTTTCTGTTTTCTCGGTTCCTGACGAACAAATTCAATTTTACGAACCTCCCCCCAATTTTGCTCTGCTTGGGGAAAAAACCAATTCAAAGTTTCTTTTGGAAAATCTAAAAACAGGTTTTTAAAATTGTGATCGTGTGATTGTTTTGTCATAAGCACCCGCCCTTTCAATATATTACTTCTTTCTTTCCAGGAAAAACAGTTAAAGTACAGGTTTGCCCCTTACAAATAACAGCAGTCATGCCCTGCTAACCATTTTAAACTTAAAAAATTGGATTTTTTTACCCGCAGCCATATTTTCTGGAAGGATCAAAGCCCAATCTATAAAGCTGAAAATATGGAAAATTTCTTTCTTTGTATATCTCTTTTCATACAGCATTTTTATCAGCTCTATTTTCCACTTTTTCTCAAAGATTCAGGAATAAAAAGATCCATAAACTGGGGGAAGATATCTCATTGATTGATTTCTGCTCAATATGGAATATAGAAAATTTTCATCATTCAGCCAGGCCTTCGGCCTTAAGGGTTTTTTGCACAGCTGGACGAGACATTATTTGAGCAAGGTAGGAGCCAAGGTTTGGCCAGGGTGCAAGATCAATCTGAACATGTCCGGTCCAACCGAGCACAGTAGCCAGATAGGCATCAGCAATAGTGAAGGTATCTCCCATAAGAAATTTTTTACCGGATAGTTGATCATTGAGGTAAGTTAAATTTGTAGCAATGATGTCACGTACCCCTTCACGTTCTTCGCCTGAGACCAGGGGATTAAACAGAGGAGAAAAACTTTGGTGCAGTTCCGTGGAAATAAAGTGAAGAGTCTCCATAAGACGGTAGCGGTCCATTGTTCCGGCTGCCGGTGCCAGACCTGACCCAGGCTTTTGATCTGCGACAAATTGCATAATAACCGCACATTCAGTCAGAATTTTGTTGTCATTTAATTGCAGCGCAGGTACGTAACCTTTGGGATTGATTCTGATGAAATCATCACCTTTTTCCGTTTTCCTGGTGTCGAGGTCAACCTTGATCAGATCAAAGTCAAGACCCGACTCACGCAATACAATATGCGCTGCCATGGAGCAGGCTCCAGGTACATAGTAAAGTTTCATTTTTTTCTCCTTATTTATAGTGGTTACTCATATTTATGAAAAAGCCTGTACAAAGATCCATATAGTTAGTCACAGTTATTGCTTTTGTTCAGCATTTTTTATTATAAACTTGAGATCAATGCAGCCCATAGATAGACACCCACACATCATTTTATTATAGACTTTCATATAACCATAGAACATCAACAAGTATTATAGCAAACAGTATTGTCAGGCAACACCTTAGCGTACCTCTAATCAGACCGGCTAAAGGTCCATAGACCGTCACATAAAAATTGCACTCTGTTATCGGTTGTTGGAGTATTACAATACGCCTTCCTCCCTCTGGCCTTGTGCCATTTTTTACAATGGGTAATTATGTGACAACATATAGATAAGAGTTTCCGCCTTCTTAGTTTTAACGTGCTGAAAAACTTGACAGCTACTATCGATCATAATACTGTATTACAAAAACTTATCGATAGGAGGTTTTTATGCACACTGTAACAGTATCACCAAAATATCAGGTAGTTATCCCAAAAAATATCCGGTTGGCCCTAAAGCTCCGTCCAGGCCAAAAAATGAAAATTATAGAATATGACGGAAGGATTGAGCTAATTCCTGATAAAAATATTTCCGAATTAAAAGGATTTCTTAAAGGAATAAATACTGATTTTAAACGTGAGAAAGATAGACTATGAATGTTGTCGATACCTCAGGATGGCTTGAGTACTTTGCGGACGGTCCGAACGCAGATAAATTTCTGACACCGCTTAAGGATTCATCTTCATTAATTGTTCCAGTCATCACAATTTATGAAGTATTCAAAATAGTTTTACGGGAATTTTCAGAGAATGAAGCAATACAAGCAATTGCAGCTATGGAAAAGGGGCAGGTTATTGAGCTTACAACAAGCATTGCAATGACAGCGTCAAAATTAAGTATAAAGTACACTCTTCCTATGGCAAATAGTCTTATATTGTCCACCGCACAATTATATGCCTGCACCATATGGACTCAGGATTCAGATTTTAAGGATATACCGAATGTTAAATTTTTTCCTAAAATCGTCAACAAATAAATCCAGCGAACATAGAAAAATACCCGAGTCTTTTTCATCATGCTATATTGTTTTGTATTGTGCATCAAGAATCCCATAATGCAATGGAGGAGAAAATGACATTTAAAGGAAGCAAGACAGAAAAAAATCTGCAAAAAGCTTTTCAGAATGAATTAAACGCCCATGCCAGATATAAGTATGGTGCCTCCGCCGCCCGAAAGGCGGGATATGAACACCTGGCAGACATATTGTTTCAAACGGCTTTAAATGAAGCCGAACATGCCGAACATGAATTCAACTTTCTTGGCGGAATAGGAGATGTTATCCAGGAGCTGGAGTTATCAATTGGCAAGGAGCATAATGAGGCGGAAAGGCTTTATCCCCATGCAGCCCAGGTAGCCTCAGAAGAGGGTTTTGATGAAATTGCAACTTTTTTCAGACGAATGGCCAAAGTCGAAAAAAGACATGAAAAACAATTTCGCGGGCTCTTAGAAAAATATAATAAAGGGGTACCCCAGGAGGGAAGAACCGTAAGTCATTCAACGGTTGATATGGCGCAGGTTATGCTACCTGAACAAGCAAATCCGTCCGGTTATGTCCATGGGGGAGAGTTGATGAAATTGATGGACAATGCTGCAGGTGTGGTGGCCGCACGCCATTGTCACTGTAATGTGGTGACGGCAATGGTTAATGAAATACACTTTCTGCATCCTGTACGTGTCGGAGAATTAGTGTTGATTCATGCCAGGATAACCTTTGCCAGTCATTCATCCATGGAGGTACAGATAGAAGTTGATACGGAAGATCTGTTTACGGAAAAGAGGGCCAAATCGCTGACCGCCTATTTTATTATGGTGGCTCTTGATGAAAAGGGGAAGCCCACCGAAATTCCGCAGCTTGTCGTTTGTACTGAAAAGGAAGATAAACTATTTAAAGAAGGAACCCTTAGATACGAGGCCAGAAGAAAAAAAACGGGGAACGAAAAAAAAAGCTGAATTATCCCTTTTTTAAAACTCGGCACAAGACCCCTGCCCTGGCTGGTCAGTCTAACCATTCGGGTTTTTTGGGTGTCACGCCGGTTCCAAGTATCTTTTCCAAAAATCCGGTATCATCAGGATAATTTTATCATTTGAAACTACCGATAATATCAGATATTTTCTGCAATTTCTTTTCTTTTAAAAATGCTTCAATTCCGTCTATTATCTCCATGGTGGCGGAGGGATTAACAAAATTAGCAGTTCCTATCTGCACAGCCGAAGCACCGGCAATCAGAAATTCCAGAGCGTCCCCGGTGTTCATGATCCCGCCCACACCTATTACAGGAATATTTACAGCCTGTACGGTCTGCCCGACCATGCGTAATGCTACAGGTTTTATGGCAGGCCCGGAAAGCCCCCCTGTAATATTTCCCAGTCTTGAACGTCCTGTGTTAATATCAATGGCCATACCCGTGATAGTATTAATAAGGGAAAGGGAATCTGCCCCCCCTTCTTCAGCAGCTTTTGCGATTGCGGTTATATCTGTGACATTGGGGGAAAGTTTAACCATGAGTGGCTTTTTAGTCTTTTCCCTTACTACTTTTACAACCTGATACGCAGATTTTGTTTCAACGCCAAAGGCTATTCCCCCCAATTTTACGTTGGGACATGAGATGTTCAGTTCAATGCCGGATATCTCTTCAATATCATCTATAAAAGAAGCAAGGAGTGCGTACTCTTCAAGGGTCTTTCCGTAAATATTTACCAGAACAGGGGTGGAAAAAATTTTCAAAAAAGGAATTTTATCTTTAACAAAGGCTTTGATACCGATATTTTCAAGCCCAATGGCATTTAACATCCCGCAGCTGGTTTCAACTATTCTCGGAGGGGGGTTCCCCATGGAAGGTTCCATGGAAAGACCCTTTACGATAATTGCTCCAAGACGGTTAAGATCAACAAAGT
>JAUVKE010000260.1 GCA_030592105.1 Desulfobacteraceae bacterium | reverse complement strand
TTTGCCCTGGTGTTAAAAGGGCAGTAAATCTAACCCTTGCCGCACCGGAAAAATATAAAAAACCTGTATACACCTACGGACAACTTATTCATAATCCCCAGGTACTTAAACATTTAAATAAAAAAGGGATTTCTGAGTTAGATGATTTCTCTTCCCGAAAACAGGGAATTGTTATTATAAGAGCTCATGGAGTACCCCCCGATTTATTGAAAAAATTAAAAAAAGCCGGATTTACTGTTCTTGATGCTACATGTCCCAGAGTCATCAAAGTTCAAGCTATTATTAGCAAATATACAAATAAAGGATACGCAATTATTATTGCTGGGGATGAAAATCATCCTGAGGTTATTGGATTGCTTGGTTATGCAGGCTCAAAGGGATATGCAGTAAATGATTTACAGAGTTTGGAAAAACTCCCCTGTTTTGATAACGCAATTATTGTAGCACAAACCACACAAAATACAAAATTTTATAAAAAAGTTAAAGATTGGGCCGCTGTTAATCATCCTGAATATCTTTTCTTTAATACTATCTGCAATTCTACACATACGCGACAAACTGAAGTTCTGGAACTATCAAAAAAAGTTGATGCTATAGTCGTTATAGGAGGACACAACAGCGGAAACACAAAAAGGCTTGCAGAAATCGCCAGTCAATCTGTAAAAACTGTGGTTCATATTGAAACAGAATCTGAAATTAATCCTGTTGATTTAAAACATTTCAAATCTATAGGTATAACAGCAGGGGCATCGACCCCTGACTGGGTGATATCAAAAGTATGCCAATATATTAAAACGTTAAACTAAGGAAAAAAATCTGAAAATTTATTGCATTTTGTATTTTTTGTAATTGCTTTTTAGGTTTTTGTTAGAAATAATTATGCTTCAGACAGACAATACTACCCGCGATATGCTCGGCCGCAGCAAAATTATATCCTTAAATAAAGCACTCTCTGTTTTACAAAAACAGATTAATCATTTGTCCCTTTCTGATGAGATAATCCCCATACAAAATGCTCTTGGACGCATTACTTCAATTAACATTACAGCACCTGAAAATCTTCCACCTTATTCCCGTTCAACAATGGATGGCTTTGCAGTAAGAGCTTCAGATATATTTGGAGCAACTGCCAGCATACCGGCTTATATGGAAATAACCGGCGAAGTTCAAATGGGCGATATACCACTCACCGGACCGGCACCCGGAGCATGTTTTAGAATATCTACCGGCGGATTAATGCCACCTGAAACAGACGCTGTTATCATGCTGGAACATACTATTAATATTGACAGCCATATGATAGAAATTATTCAAGGAGTTGCTTCAGGTATTAATGTTATTGGTATTGGTGAAGATATACGTAAAGGAAAAATACAGATTCATCAGGGGCACAGACTTCGGCCCCAGGATCTTGGCCTTCTCGCAGGATTAGGCATAAAAAATGTCTCTGTAAAACAAAAGGTAAATGTGGGAATTATTTCAACAGGCGATGAGATTATTCCATTTGATCATGCCCCATCCCCGGGGAAAATCAGAGATATAAATTCAATAACTATTTCGGGACTTGTTCGTGAAACAGATGGTATTCCAACCTGTTATGGGATTGTACCTGATAAAGAATCAAAATTATATGATACAGCCCAAAGGGCTATGGCAGAGAATGATATTATTATCTTTTCCGGCAGCAGTTCAGTAGGAACACGGGATATCGGCAGCAAAACAATAGAATCTCTGGGGACTCCTGGAATAATTGTCCATGGAGTAGCAATTAAACCGGGGAAACCTGTCATAATTGCTTTGTGCAATGGAAAACCCGTATTCGGTCTGCCTGGGCATCCTGTTTCTGCCATGGTCTGTTTTGAGATGTTTGTAGAACCAGTAATAAAATTTCTATCTGGAAGAGCCGATTCATCCCTTTCTTTTAAAAAAACCGTCAGAGGAATATTGATGAAAAACATCCCCTCAACAGGTGGACGCAGAGATTTTGTAAGGGTGGAGGTCAAAGAAGGAAAAGGTAATAATATTTTCGAAGTTTATCCAATATTTGGCAAATCCGGAGCAATATCTACTCTGGTCAAAGCTAACGGATACGTAATGATTGAAGAATCTCTTCAGGGATTGAAACAGGGAGATGAAGTAAAGGTTCAACTGTTTCAATAATCATCCATAAATTTTTTATTAAAATGAAAAACAGAAATATATATATAAGCAACATGCCTCTTGATGAAGCCATAAAAAAATGGCATAAGGCGCTTTCTGAGCAACACTGTTTTCACTTTTTATCTCCTGAAAATATTTCCGTAGATGACTCACTTGGCAGAATTACGGCAGAGCCTGTTTTTGCAAAAATCTCATCACCATTTTATAATGCTGCAGCAATGGATGGAATAGCTGTACGCTTTCGTAATCTTGCCGGAGCAAACGAAACAAATCCAATTACTCTTACATTTCCTGATAAGTATCTTCCTGTTAACACAGGAAATTTTCTTCCAGATAACTTTGACGCAGTAATTATGATAGAGGATGTACAACAGATCAGAAAAAATACAGTTGAAATAATAATTCCTGTCACTCCATGGACAAATGTGCGTACCATAGGAGAAGATATTGTGGCAACCGAACTGATAGTGCCTGAAGGCCACACTATACGTCCTATTGACCTGGGTGCCATGCTGGCAACCGGTCTTATTAAAATTAATGTGCGTCCGACCCCAAAGATACTCGTTATCCCCACAGGAACTGATCTAATACAGCCTGGTAAGCCACTGAAAGACGGAAATATCATAGAATTTAACGGGCGCGTATTAAAAGGCTACCTTCAGGAATGGGGTGCTGATGCTGTTAGAAATCCTGTTGTTCCAGATGACATGGAAGCAATTAAAAAAGCTGTAGAAAACGGTATCAATACATACGATATGGTTATAATAAATGCAGGAGCATCTGCCGGAACAAAAGATTACACATATACGGTCTTAAAAAAACTTGGAAAGGTAATTGTGCATGGTGTAAATATTAAACCCGGAAAACCTGTTATCCTTGCTATTATAAAAGGAAAGCCTGTTATCGGATTACCAGGATATCCGGTATCTGCCGTTTTGACTATGCGGCTTTTTGTAAAGGAACTTATAGATTTATACCTTGGCATTGAAACAACTCACAGCAAAATTGTACCTGCTGTTCTGTCACGCCCATTATCGTCAGGGATGGGGGTTGAAGATCTTGTACGTGTAAAACTTGGCAGAGTTGGAAGCAATCTTATGGCAACACCCTCTAAAAGCGGAGCAGGAGCTGTGATGTCTCTTGTTCAGGCAGATGGAATAATTGTTGTCCCTTCGGGAAGCGAAGGAATCGGAGCAGGAGAAAATGTGCAGGTGGAGCTTTTACGCGATATTAAAGAGATTGAAAATACCATTGTATTTATAGGAAGTCACGATAACCTGCTTGACGTACTTGCAAACTTACTCCACAAACACCGTCCTGTTTACCGATTATCTTCCGCACATGTTGGAAGTATGGGCGGAATTATGGCCATAAAAAAAAGGAGACACACATTGCAGGGACACACCTTTTAAATGAAAAAAACGGAGAATATAATATTCCATTTATCCACAGGTTTTTAAAAGAGATCCCTCTAATCTTGATAAACCTGTCATACAGAGAACAGGGTCTGATTATCCAAAAAAAAAATCCTGCAAATATTAATAGTTTTAAAGATATTGCCAGATCGGGAATAAGATTTGTTAATCGCCAAAGAGGAGCAGGCACACGGCTTTTAACAGATATGCTTATTAGCAGATTCAAAATTAATCCGGAGAAAATAAAGGGATATGAACTTGAGGAATATACTCATATGAATGTTGCTTCCGCTGTTGCAGGCAAACGGGCAGACGCAGGAATGGGGATAAGATCTGCTGCAACAGCTCTTGATCTTGGTTTTATTCCTGTTACAGAAGAGAGGTATGACATTATAATTCCCAGAGAATATTTTGATGATAAAAAAGTGGCTGTCGTTCTGAAAATTATTCGGGAAAATAAAGAATTTAAAGATACAGTCAGTTCTATGGGAGGATACGACTTGCGTGACAGCGGGAAAATAATGTATGAACAGTAACCTCTTTAGTTTTTTATGGTTTAGGGTTCGCATAAACGGTTTGCGATAAAGCTTTATTATAAATCT
>JAUVKE010000103.1 GCA_030592105.1 Desulfobacteraceae bacterium | reverse complement strand
TTTTTTTTGCTAATGTGATTATGGTATAATAAATGGCAGTTTTTATTCAGGCACAATTTAATAATTTTAGTGATCTTTTCATTTATTGTGATCTGGTAAAACTTTTTTTATAAATTTTCTGTGATTTAAATTATAGGAGGTGACCTGGTGGTTGAAAAAAGTATTATAGGAAAAAAATTTCCTTAATCATCTTTTGAAGTTGAAAAAGGAAAAATAAAAGAGTTCGCAAGAGCAATAGGCGATCCTAATCCATTGTACCATGATGAGGCGGCAGCAAAAAAAGAAGGGATAGATGGCCTTGCTCTTCCCCCGACTTTTGGAACAGTTTTTTCTTTGTCAGGAGAAACCAGTTTGCTTGATATGTTAACTGAGTTAAAGATAGATATTGCAAAAGTTCTTCATGGCGGACAGGAGTATATTTTCATTAATCCCATTAAACCAGGGGATACTGTGACAGGTAAAACAGTTATTACCGATGTTATAGATAAAGGAAAAATGGATCTGGTGATAATGGAAACAGATTATGTTAATCAGAATGGTACGCCGGTCTTAAAAGACAAGAGTACAATTGTGGTACGTCGATAGAGAATGGGATTTCAGATATATGACTTTATGAGTCTCTGAAAATCATATATTAACGGAATAACAATTTTGAAAAAAAAGAGGTATTAAACATGGCGCAGGCTAAAATTTATTTTGAAGATGTGGATGCAGGGACAGAAATCCCAAAGCTCGTAAAAGAGCCGATAAATGAGACACAATTAGTTAAGTACGCGGGCGCATCCGGTGATTTTAACCCTATTCATACAGTTCATAATTTTGCTGTAAAAGCAGGATTTAAAAATGGAGTTATTGGACACGGTATGTTAAGTATGGCGTTTGCGGCTCAGCTTGTAACTGACTGGGCTGGTGTTACGGGTATTAAAAAAATAGGCGTTCAATTCAGAGCGATGAGTAATCCTAAAGATATTATTACTGTCCAGGGCTCTGTGGCAAAAAAATATATAGAAAATGGAGAAAATCTGGTAGATTGTAATTTTCTTGCAACAAACCAGAATGGCGACAAGATAATTATAGGCAGTTCAACAGTTGCTCTCCCTTCAAAAAATTAAAGATTATATGGCATATGGTATATGGAATATATTCATCAATCATTGAACGAAGATGACAAAATAGAAACGATTTCCGGATATTATACAGTTGATGATGAAAAATTAATAAAATACCAGGGAAAAAATGTATTATGTGTCTTGGGCCTTGGAGTAATAGATTCATCGTGCTGCGGAGTTGGTGGCTGCAGATATGCCACTGTGCCAGGGTATGTTCGACACTGGAAAAAAAAAAACAATAAAGGACAGTATATTTCTGAAGTAGATCCTGTCAGCGATGAGAAATCAAGAATTGATATAAAAAGAATACTTAAAGAAGAAGAAATTGTTACTCAAATAAATTTTTGGTAGGTATGTTCACTTTTTCATTAATGTTTTGAGGAGGTAAAAAGATGGTAGGAATTGTTTCGTACGGTGCTTATATCCCAAAATACAGGATAGACCGTAAAATTGTTTACAAAGCTATGGGATGGTTAAACCCAGCCACTTTTATGCGTGGAGAAAAAGCCGTGGCAAATTTTGACGAAGATAGCATAACCATGGGCGTTGCTGCTGGAATGGATTGTATTAGTAATATTGATCGGAGCCAAATAGGTGGTATGTATTTTGCTACAACGACGGCCTCTCATGCAGAAAGGCTTAGCGCTCAGATAATGGCTACTGCGTTTGATTTAAACACCGATATTCGTGTTGCAGATTTTACAGATTCAACCAAGGCTGGAACTGTTGCTGTTTTGTCCGCTATTGATTCTGTAAAAGCAGGCGCAATTAAAAATTCACTTGTATGTGCATCAGATTGCCGAATTGCCAAGCCAGGCAGTTCTCTCGAAGAGCTTTATGGTGATGGTGCGGGGTCTGTTTTAATCGGCGATGATAATGTAATTGCAAATTTTCTTGGTTCACATTCTGTTTCACACGATTTTGTCGGCCACTGGAGAGGCAGCGGAAAAAAATTTGATAATCAATGGGAAGACAGATTTATCCGTGACGCCGCATATAAAAATTTTATAATGGAATCAATTGCCGGTGTTTTAAAAAAATGCAATGTAGAGGCTAAAGATGTTGCCAAGGTTGCTTATCCATGCCTTTATGCCGGAGATCATAAAAATATTGCAAGAAAGCTTGGATTTTCACCTGAACAGGTTCAGGATCATATGGTCGGAAATGTTGGTTATACAGCTACCGGCAATCCGCTTATGCTTCTTGTTGCTGCCCTGGAAGATGCAAAGCCTGGTGATAAAATTGTTGTTGCCAGTTTTGGGCAGGGGAGTGATGCATTATTGTTTGAAGTTACAGATGCAATAACTGCTGTTACTGGAAAGAAAAAAGGGACAAAGAAGTATTTAGAGATCAAACATCCTTTGAATAATTATGAAAAAATGGTCAGTTTCCGTGATATTTTGCCTGTTGAGAAGGGTATACGCGGTGAAGTTCCACCTTTTACAGCTTTATCTGAACTTTGGCGAAGCCGTAAATCGATTCTTGGACTTTGCGGATGTAAGTGTACTAAATGTGGTACGCCACAATTCCCTGAACAGGTTATATGCGTTAATCCTGACTGTGGAGTCAAAGGCCATATGGAAAGTTACCGTTTTTCAGATAAAAAAGGTAAAGTTCTTATGTTTACTGGCGACTCTCTGGCATTTACTCCTAATCCTCCACAGATTTATGGAACAGTCGATTTTGAAGGTGGCGGCAGATTCTGGTTTGATGTGACTGATGCAGATCTTGAAGAGATGAGTATAGGAATGACCGTGGAAATGTCATTCAGAAGAAAATTTGTGGATGAAAAATTTGGTATACATGGTTATTATTGGAAAGCAATTCCCGCAAAATAAAAATAGATTTAAGAATTTTATCTGTTTATTTTAGGAGGTATATAAATGGCAGAAGGAATTAAAGATAAAGTTGCAATCATAGGAATGGGTTGCACAAAGTTTGGTGAGCATTGGGACCTTGGCTCGGAAGAACTGATGGTTGACGCTTTTAGTGAAGCTTTAGATGATGCTGGAATAGAAAAAAAAGATATTCAGGCAGCATGGTTAGGCTCATGTATGGGAGTTTGTAATGTTGGGCTTTCAGCGCTGCCTTTAAGTTTGGGGCTGAAACTTCCAATGATTCCTGTAACAAGGGTTGAGAATTTTTGTGCAACCGGGTCAGAGGCCTTAAGAGGTGCTGTATACGCGGTTGCATCCGGCGCTTATGATATTTGCCTTGCGCTTGGTGTAGAAAAACTTAAAGATACTGGGTACGGCGGTTTGCCTGACATGGGCTCCATGATGGGAACAAAGAACAGATTCATCATGCCGAATATTACTGCACCTGGTGCGTTTGCCATGATGGCCACAGCATATTTTAACAAATGGGGAATAGATCCTAAAGAAGGGAAAAAACTTTTGGCAATGATATCTGCCAAAAGTCATAAAAATGGGGTAAACAACCCAAAGGCTCATCTTAGAAGGGAAGCAACTGTAGAACAGATTATAAAGGCTCCCACGATAGCTTATCCCCTTGGGCTTTTCGACTGTTGTGGAGTCAGCGATGGAGCAGCAGCAGCAATAGTATGCCGTGCAGATATGGCTAAGGATATGGGCAAAAAAAATCCTGTAAAGCTTAAATCCATGCAGATATCTTTAAGCTCAGGTGAAGAATTAATGTATAAAGACTGGGATGGAGCTTGTGTGCTGACTGCACAGAAGTGTGCTGTAAAGGCTTATGAAGAAGCAGGAATAAAGAACCCAAGAGAAGAGCTTAGCATGATGGAAGTCCATGACTGCTTCTCCATTACTGAACTTGTCACTTATGAAGATCTTGGAATTTCTGCACCAGGTAAAGCTGGCGATGATATCAAAGACGGATTCTATGAAATAGATGGTAAGATACCATGCCAGCCTGATGGCGGGCTGAAATGCTTTGGGCATCCTATTGGAGCTTCAGGTCTTAGAATGATGTATGAAATGTATAATCAGCTCCTCGGCAGATGCGGTGAGAGACAGCTTAGTAATCCAACAATCGGCTTGACTCATAATATGGGTGGTTTTCCTGCTATGAATCTTATCAGCGTAGCTATTGCCGGATTGTAGAGAGTAATATTTTATTAAAGCCTGATAATCTGCAGATATAATTCAGGCAAGTATCTTAGCTCAAAAAGCCAGAATCTGTAATCGAAAAAAATCGATTATTCTGGCTTTTTGTGTTTAATAAATGAGGAATAATTAAATGAAGGTTCTTGTAAGTGATAATCTTGGCCAAATCGGTATAGATATGTTCGAAAATGAGGAAGGTATTGATGTTGATGTTAAAACAGGTCTTTCTGCTGATGAGTTAAAAACGATAATCAAAAATTATAACGGCCTGGTAATCAGAAGTGCTACAAAAGTTACTGAAGAGCTTTTGGAGGCGGCTGTCAATTTAAAAGTTGTGGGACGTGCTGGAATAGGCCTTGATAATGTTGATATTCCTGCTGCAACAAAACGTGGCGTAATTGTTATGAATACCCCTGGAGGAAATGTCGTAACCACAGCAGAACACGCCATAGCAATGATATTGTCTTTAACGCGTAATATTCCTCAGGGCACCGCATCATTAAAAAATGAAAAATGGGATAAAAAGAGACTTCAGGGAAGGGAAGTTTTCAATAAAACTTTGGGGGTTATAGGTTTTGGCAAAATAGGTTCTATTGTTGCAGACCGTGCCAAAGGACTCAGAATGAAAGTTGTTGTTCACGATCCTTTTCTTACTCACGAACAGATTGAAAAAGCAGGTTTCAAATATGCAACCCTGGATGAATTATATTCCCAGGCGGACTATATAACGATCCATGTCCCCAAAACCAAAGATACTATTCATCTTATTAATGAAGATGCCTTTAATAAGATGAAAAATGATACCATGCTGGTAAATTGCGCCAGAGGAGGGATTGTTAATGAAGCAGCTCTTTATGATGCCCTGAAAACCGGCAAAATCGCAGGTGCTGCATTAGATGTTTTTGAAACTGAACCCCCTGGCGAATCACCACTTATGAAATGTGAAAAATTTATCTGTACGCCTCATCTTGGTGCTTCCACAAAAGAAGCACAGACTAATGTTGCTGTTGCTGTTGCCGCTCAAATAATCGATTATCTGAAAAATGAAACTATTACAAATGCAGTGAATGCACCCTCCATAACAGGTGAGTTATTGAAGAGTCTTGGTCCGTTTTTATCACTTGGAGACCGAATCGGTGGACTTCAGGCACAACTTATTGCAGGGCCGTTAAAAGAAGTTGTTGTTGAATATACCGGAGACTTTCATGGACTGGATATGTCGCCTGTTACAACGGCTGTTCTGAAAGGTCTTTTAACTCCTGCCCTTAAAGATGATGTTAATTTTATTAATGCTAATCTTATCGCAAAAGAAAGAGGGATAAAGGTTATAGAAAGCTACAGTGCTGAAACTGAAGATTATATAAATCTTATTACTGTTAAAGCGGTTACGCCTCAAATGAAAAGTAATGTTGCAGGAACAATTTATGGTAAAAAAGAACCAAGAATAGTAAAAATTAATAATTTCAGGCTCGATTTGATTCCAGATGGCCACCTGGCAATGATACACAATTCTGACAAGCCAGGAGCAATAGGAAGCATTGGAACGATACTGGGTGAACATGACATAAATATCAGCAGAATGCATGTGGGCCAGGAAAAAGATGGAGAGAAAAATATTATTTTTCTGTGTACTGATGTGCCGATTCCAGAATCAGTTCAGGAAAATCTGAGAGCAACTCCATTAATAAAGGCTATAACTCCTCTTGAATTATAAAAACTCTCGAAATTCAAAATTGAGGTAGGTAACTGTTAGCTATAGATTGTTACATAATAAATTTAACAAGGATAGAAGGAAAAATTCGAGTAAGCCGTACATGGTAGTACGTCGTCGAGAATTTTTCCTGATAATGCCGTGAAATTATTTATGTTGCGGTTTATATTTGAATGCATTGTTAAATAGTTATATGTTTTTAATTTATGAATTTTCGGATTGGTGGTTTTATGACATCGGAAGAAAAAAAATTTATTCTTAAAAATAATGGACCTGTTGATAAAATGAAAAACGAATTTCCTGAAGTCAATTTTTCAACATTTCTTCTTTCCTTAAATGCATCTGCTTTATCAAGTCTTGGTCTGATTGATGATCCTGTTGCCGGTAAAATAAATAAAAACATTCAACTCGGAAAGCAGACGATTAATATTCTTGCAATGCTAAAAAAAAAGACAAAAGGGAACTTAACTCCCGAAGAAGAGAGCATGCTCAATGACTGCCTATATCATTTGAGGATTGCATATATAAAACAGGCTGGATAATACTTTGCAGGAAGCCGGTTCCTTAAAAAAATATAAAATTCGTTCACCTGCCAAGATCAATCTTTTTTTGCATATAATCGGAAAAAGACCGGATGGGTATCACGATATAATTTCTCTAATCTGTGGTGTTGGGTTATATGATACTCTTCTGTTTACATTTAATGCAAAAATATTGTCTGTTTCCTGTGCTCATCCACTTGTTCCTGAAGATGAAACAAATCTGGTATTTTTAGCAGCAAGGCTTTTTTTAGATAAAATTGATAAAAATGAACCATTTGAGATTGTTTTAAATAAACAGATCCCTGTTGGAGCAGGTCTCGGTGGAGGAAGCAGCAACGCAGCTTCGGTATTGCTTTTTTTAAATAAATATTATCATTATCCCTTTAGTATTGATGAACTTATCCTCATGGGTGCCTCACTTGGCTCAGACGTCCCTTTTTTTATTTTTCAAAAACCGGCAATAGTAAGTGGTACAGGCGAAAATCTTAAATCCTTTGATAATCTGAGCCAGCTTTTTGCTTTAATAATCTATCCTGGCTTTAGCCTTTCAACTTCAATGGTCTATAAAGATTTTGATTTAGGATTGACAAATAATAAAAAAAAAGTTATAAAATCTATTTTAAGTTATAACCACTTGGATTTGCAGTTTAACGCATTTAACGGACTCCATAATGATTTGGAGGATATTGTATTTTCAAAATATCCTGAAATCTGTAAAGTGAAAAAGGTGCTTTTAAATAATGGTGCAGAAAGTGCTCTTATGACTGGAAGTGGCAGTGCCGTGTTTGGGCTGTTTTCTGACCTGGAAGCAGCAAAAAAAGCAAAATGTAGCATTTCACGATGTGGTAAATGGCAGATATATCTTGCTGAACTTTTAGTCTGATATGGACTCTTGTTTAAATTGTTTTGCTCCATTATAACAAAATCAAGTAAAAAAAATAACTATTCAGCTGTTTAAAAGATGTTGATTACATGCCTGAAACGCTGTATGTTCAATGTCTGAATAATTGCGTAAAAAACTTAATTTTATAATGGGGCGTCGTCAAGTGGCAAGACACAGGATTTTGATTCCTGCATTCGGAGGTTCGAATCCTCCCGCCCCAGCCAAATAATAATTATAACTATTCAGCTGGTAAACGATCCATAATGTATATGCGTATTAAATGAATCTGAGTAAAATATTGAAACCGTCAAAATTGACGTGAAGCTTAAAAACATGTACGGGAAGCAGATATTCTCTCCTCAATTCTAAGGAAAAATAATGAGCGGAATAATAATTTTTTCGGGTAATTCAAATATTTCTTTATCTAATAAAATTAGTCAGTATCTTGACCTGCCTCTTGGTCTTGCAAAGGTTAAAACATTTAGTGATGGGGAAATTCAAGTTGAAATCAATGAAAATGTAAGAACAAAAAATGTTTTTATAATTCAATCAACATGCTCCCCTGTTAACGATAACCTTGTGGAGCTTCTTTTAATGATTGATGCTTTTAAACGATCATCAGCCAGCAAAATAAACGCAGTTATCCCTTATTATGGTTACGCAAGGCAGGATAAAAAGGTCGCACCCCGTGTGCCTATAAGCTCTAAACTGGTAGCTGATTTGCTAACAACTGCTTGTGCTGACAGAGTAATAACAATGGATTTGCATGCTGGTCAAATACAGGG
>JAUVKE010000173.1 GCA_030592105.1 Desulfobacteraceae bacterium | reverse complement strand
AGACCCTTTTATTATTTTTGTAGTCAGAGAACTCATAGTAATCCTTTACACCCATGAAAAAATCATATGGCAAAATCTTATTGGATTTGCATTATTGATACTTTCTTTAGGAACCGTTCGTACGCTAGCCGTTTTATTTAGCCCAAAAAATGAAGGATAAAGAGTTTTTTTCATTATGATTAAAAGTTATTTTTCTTAACCTTCGATTCCATAACGTACAGTTTACATGTCTGTTAACAAAAAAACATGTAATGCATGCGCCCTATAACCGGCATGCCCTATCGGGCACAACAAAATATAAAAATAAGATAGCGTTTAATGGGATTTTATAAATTAGTAGAATTCCTTAATTCATAATTCACAATTTATCGTTTTCATATAAAACCCGTTATCGGCCGCCTGCGTATTATAATACGCCTTCCTCCCTCTGGCTTTATGCCAGGTTTCTGCAATATTCAAAAGGAAGATAAATTAATATCGATATGCTTTTACTGACAACCGACAACTGATACCATACAAACGACTTTCTTGTTTTTTGTAACAGAAAACCAGGAGTAAGGTACTAATAATTTATAACAGGACACTGTTAAAAAAAATATGTTTAAATTTATTCATACAGCAGATATTCATCTGGACAGTTCTTTGCGCAAGCTCGATTCCTACGAAGGAGCCCCTGTGGATGAGATTAGAGAGGCTGCACGCAGGGCCTTTAATAATCTGGTGGAGCTTGCCATTTCCGAAAAAGTTGATTTTATTGTCATAGCAGGGGATCTTTATGATGGAGATTGGAAAGATTTTAACACAGGGCTCTATTTTGTATCCCAGACAGTAAAATTGCGAAATGCAGGAATTTTAGTTTATATTATCTTTGGAAATCATGATGCAGCAAGTAAAATAACCAAAAGCCTCCGCCCGCCGGACAACGTCCATACTTTTCCTTCAGATAAACCTGAAACTTTTTTGATTGAGAACTTAAATGTCGCCATCCACGGCCAGAGTTTTGCGTCACCATCTGTGAAAAAAGATCTGTCACTCCTTTATCCATCACCTGTTTCAGGTTATTTTAATATTGGTCTGCTCCATACGAGCCTCTCCGGGCGGGAGGGACACGAGCCCTATGCCCCTTGTACTTTAGAAGGATTGCGCAGGTTGGGCTACGATTACTGGGCTTTGGGCCATGTTCATAAAAAAGAGATCCTTTGTGATGATCCTTTAATCCTTTTTCCGGGAAATATCCAGGGGAGACATATCAGAGAGACCGGTCCCAAGGGATGTATGCTGGTCAGTGTAGATTCCACGGAAAAACCGTCATTTGAATTCAGAACCTTAGATGTTATCAGGTGGGTAAATCTTAATATAGACGCAAAAGGCGCCCAAACCAGTGATGAGATTCTTGACCGGTTTTCCGGAGATCTTGGGAACCTGTTAAATGAAAATCCTGGGATGCCCCTGGTTGTCAGGGTTCTGATAGAGGGTGAAACTTCGGCTCATCAGGAACTTTTTACAGACATTGAGAAATGGAACAATGAGATCAGGGGGGCTGCCTTGGATATAAGTGGAGAAATGGTCTGGATTGAAAAAATACGGATACGGACTCATCCCCCTTTATCTGAGCAAAATGCGAAAAAAGGGGAGGGGGCCATGGGGGAACTTGCGGGGCTTTTTGATGAACTGGGATCTGACTCGGATTTGCTCCTCACTTTATATGATGAACTGAGCGATCTTGACCAGAAAATTCCCAGAGAAATAAAAGAAGATCCCGACGGAATAATTCTGGATGATCCTGCATGGCTTAAAGAAATTTTGGAACAGGTACGGCCCATGCTCTTTCAAAGACTTATGCAAAAGGAGGATTAGGGTGAAGTTTCTTAAATTGAATCTTTTGGCCCATGGCCCCTTTACTGATACGGTTATCGACTTTACCAAAGGAGCCGGAGGGCTTCACATTATCAACGGCCCAAATGAGGCTGGTAAAAGTTCAGCCCTGCGGGGATTAAGAAATATGCTTTACGGTATTCCCCAACGTTCCACTGATAATTTTATCCACCCGTATTCCCGAATGCGGATTGGAGGGACAATTCAATCTGCTCAAGGTGATGTCCTGGAGTTTGTACGGCGTAAGGGAATACGTGGCACACTCCGTCTTCCCGATGATGGGGATATTATTGAAGAGTCTGTTCTCACCAAATATTTAAACGGCGTTGATGAAAATCTTTTTATTACCATGTTCGGTATTGATCATGGTGATCTTGTACGTGGAGGAAAAGAGATTATCCACGGAAAAGGGAATATGGGGCAGCTTATTTTTGCTGCTGGCTCTGGTCTGTCCCGTCTCCGCAAGGTGCAGGAGCAGCTTAAATCCGAAACAGACGCCCTTTTTAAACCCGCTGCAAAAAAACCGAAAATCAATGAGAATATAAGTGCTTTAAATAAAAATCGTAAAAATTTGCGGGATGCCCAGCTCCCGAGCCGTCAATGGGAGGAGCATGACAAGGGATTGCGCATGGCACAGGAAAAAAAGAAAGAAATCGAAAAAGAACTGGAAGAGAAAAAAAGTTCTTTAAATTACCTGAAACGTGTTGGGCAATCCCTTCCTATAATTGCAAAACGAAAAGAGCTGATAAACAAACTTCAAAGCTATGTAAAAGCAATACTTTTGCCTGAAAAATTTTCAGAATCACGGCGTAACAGGGTAACAAGTCTGGAATCCATGAAAAATGACCGCCTCCAGGCATTTAATAGCAAAAAAGATGTGGAGAATGAACTGTCAAGCCTTGAAGTTCCCAAAGATTTGCTGGACAGATCAGCGGAAATAGAGGAACTCCACCGGGATATAGGTAGCCAGTTAAAAGGAGAAAAAAATAGAATAAGACTACAAGCAAGTATGAATTCTTTGCAAAAAGAGACAAAAGATATACTCAGCACCCTTGGGGATGATTTAAAAATAGAAGATGCGCATAAATTGCGGATTAAGGTCAAGGAAGCCTCACGCATTAAAACCCTGGGGCGTGGATATGACAAGATTATAACCCTGTTTGAAACCGCCAAGGAGACAATTCCAAAACTTGCATCCAGCATAACCGCAGCAGACAGAAAGCTAAAAGAGTTGGGAATTGTCCACGATATTGAGCCATTAAAAGATTCTTTGCGTCGGGCCGATGATTATAAGGTTCTGGAAAAACAGTATATTAATGAACAATCCGAAATTAAAATAGCATTAAAAACTCTGGGAATAGAGCTTGGGAAACAGACCATCTGGCAAGGGTCAGTAAAAGAGCTGGAGAGCCTTTGTGTGCCCGAGGCAGATATTATTAATATTTTTGAAGATAAAATCGGCGAATCTGAACTTGAAATTAACCGGTTAAAAGATGAATTGCTTAAGCTTGAAAAAAATCTGGGTGATGCTGAAAAGCAGATCAGCGAGCTTAATTTGAAACAGGAAGTTCCCACAGAAAAAGATCTTGCAGCAGCCCGGGGAAAAAGGGACAAGGGGTGGCGATTTATCCTGTCTATTTTGAATAATAGATCTGATTCTTCTGAAAAAATCGATGATTATATAAAAGAAATACCCCAGGCAAAAACTTTGGCAGATGCCTTTGAAATCAGTCTTAAAAAGGCGGATGAAATTTCCGACAGACTCAGGAGGGAGGCTGACCGGGTAACAGCCAAAGTTAAATTGATTGTGGATCAGGAATCATTTAAAGCTCAGATAGATCAAATGAAAAACCGGATTAAAGCTGCTCTGGAAAAAAAAGAAAAAATAGAAAAAGAGTGGGTCATTTTATGGGAACCGGCAAAAATATCCCCTAAAACCCCTAAAGAAATGAGGATATGGGGACAAAATCACAGAACTTTTGCCCAAAAGGGGAAAGATATAAGGGAACGTAAAGCAAAGGGAGATAAATTAAAAATCGAGATTGATCATCATATCAAAATATTAAACAGCTGTATAAAAAAAATCGCAGGTGTAAATGGTGGGGAAAGTAAGAGACTGACAGATTTAATTGAAGAAGGTAAGAAAATTATAGAATATGAAAATGATCTGCAAAAGAATAAAAAACATCTGGAAAAAGAAAATATACGACTTAATCAGGAACTTGAAGATGCCCAGGCCAGGGTCGATTCCACAAGGGCAGAGCTTTTAAAATGGAAAAAAAACTGGGAAGAGGCTCTTTTACCCCTGGGCCTTCCTGCCGGCACTCTCCCTGATGATGCCAATGCTGTTATGGATGAACACCACAATCTATTCGAGAAACTGAAAAAAACAGATGCCTTAAAAGAGGATCTCCGTGCCATTGAACGGGATAAAGAGACCTTTTGCAAAAAGGTTGACAGGATTGTAAATGCTGTGGCAAAAGATCTGGCCGATTTTTTACCTCAGGAAGCAAGCCGCAAACTAAATGATAAATTAAGTATGGCAAGGGCTGCGTTTTCTAAAGAAGAGACCCTCTTGGGGCAGCTTAAAAAAGATAAAGAGCGGATTGCTAAAGCAGATGTAAAAATTTCAGAAATTGAAATTCAGCTCAATCAGATGTGCCTGGAGGCAGGCTGCGAAAGATATGAACAGCTTGCCGAGGCCGAAAACAGGTCAAAAATACGCAGGGAACTGGAAAACGGAATAAAAGAGTTGGGTGAAAGGCTCCATCCATTAAGTGGAGGGAATCTCATTGATGATTTTATTAAAGATGCTCTAAAGGTAAATCCTGATACCATGGAAGGTAAAATTGATTTGCTGGAAGAGGAGATTAAAAAATGTGGTGATAAAAAATCAGAACTGGATCAGACCATAGGAAGGGAAGGTACGGAACTTAAGAAAATGGATGGGAGCGCCGGGGCAGTCGGCCTGGCCGAAGAGAGCCAGATACTCATGGGCCGGATTGAAAAGGATGCACAGGAGTATGCCCGCTTAAAAATTGCGGCAAAAGTATTGAATATGGGGATAGAACGGTATCAGGAAAAGAGCCAGGGTCCCATATTAAAAAGGGCATCTTCCCTTTTTAAATTAATTACAAAGGGGTCATTTGAAGGGATCCGCGCTGAATTCGACGATAGCGGGTTTCCTGTAATAGTAGGGGTAAGGCCGGACAACGGGCAAATCGTCGGCGTTGAAGGGATGAGTGACGGATCAGCAGATCAGCTTTACCTTGCCCTGCGTCTTTCCGGACTCCAGGATTACCTGGAAAAAAATGAACCTGTACCTTTTATAATAGATGATATTTTGATAAAATTTGATGATACAAGGGCAATTGCAGCATTGCAGGCGCTGGCACAAATATCCCGGCAGACCCAGGTTATTTTTTTTACCCATCACACCCATCTTCTCAGACTCGTTGAAAAAAATATTGATGATTCAATCTTTGTTCAGCATCTGTTAGTATAGATTTCAGGCATCAGATGTCAGAGCTGAGCTATGGTGAAATTTGAAACCCTCTGGCTGTCAGAGGTTTTCAAATTTTATTATAGCTCAGCGTATTCCTGAAATTTAGTTAAGAGGGCGCCACTCCTCCCACACAAAATTTTTTATATTTCTGTCATCTTTGCAAAATTCTATGCCGACAAGATAGATTGTCTTTTCTTTTTCCTGATGTTTTTCAGCATATTTTTTCTTTTTTATCTGTTTTATGGCAGACTCTTTTGTTTTATCAACCTCAATGACCTTGAACTCAATAATATAAATTTTATCATCACACTTTATTGTTAAATCAATTCTCCCTTTATTTGTAGTATCTTCCGCAGTTACATCAAGACCCGTTGAAGTAAAATATGCATAAAAAACTGATGCATAATATCCTTCATATTCTGAAATTCTGTTTTTCCTGTACCAGTCATGGGGGATTGACGCAAAAAAGGAATGAAAATTTTCATTTACAGTTTCAAGATCACCTGCAGCAAGGGCTTTTCTAATTTTAATCTGGGTTTTTGTTTTCTCTGAGATGGAGACCTGGCTGAGATATTTAAGGATATATCTGTT
>JAUVKE010000051.1 GCA_030592105.1 Desulfobacteraceae bacterium | reverse complement strand
ATAAAATGTCATTAACCGCTATCAAAATTTTCATATTTTGTTGTGCCCGACAGGGCATGCTGGTTATTTTAAAAAGTTTCTGTAATTATTCAGCTAATATGTACGGCAACAGGTATAATCAGATTATGCCTGCTGCGTATCTTAAATCAGCGGCGCTGAATAGTTACAAGTTTCTTTTAGTTGTGCAAGGTCCTTGGATACCTGTGTTATCACCCAATCAGGAGTTGATGCCCCTGCTGTGATACCGATTGATTTGAATTTTTTTAAGTCGTTTATATTAAGTTCGGTTTCTGTTTCAATATGAAAAACAACAATTCCGGATTGCTTTGCAATTTCTGCGAGTCGTTTTGTGTTCCCGCTGCTGTGTCCTCCTATTACAACGATGGCTTCAACCTGCTTTGACAGGGTTAAAACTTCAGACTGGCGTCTATTCGTGGAATCGCAGATAGTATTAAAAAAAAGATAATCAGGGTGATGCAAAGAAGCCCATTTTTCAACGGTTTGATAAAAATTTTTATTTTGAGTGGTTTGCGCCACAATAATTGCGTGGTTAAATAGAGGGAGTTTTCTTAATGCTGCTAAGCTGTTTGCAGGATATCCATTTATACCTGCATGGCCGAGTAGTCCTATAACTTCGGGGTGATCCCTGTCACCAACTATGATGATCGAATATCCGTCGGTGGTATATTTGTCAATTATTTTTTGAACTTCAATCACGCGCGGGCAGGTTGCGTTTAAAATGGTAAATCCGGAGGTTTCTATTTTTGTGAATACATCCGGTGGTACTCCATGGGCTCTTATGATGACAACTCCGGGCTTTTGAACGGATAAATCTGTTAAAGGAGAGATTCCTATCTCTTTTAAGCGTGCAAGTACCTGGGGATTATGAATAAGATGCCCGTACGTGTATACAGGCTTATTGTATTTTTTTGGTGCAGCTAAAGCCAGATTTACTGCCCGCTTGACACCCATGCAAAAGCCGGCGGTTTTTGTTAAGATTATATCCACAGTTAATTTTGATGATTTCGTTTTTTAATCATTGCGGCAGTTATCCGCCGCAATGATTAAAAATGTTGTGTAACGTTTGAAAGTTGATTTTATTGATTTGCCTTCAGCAATACGTTGTGATCAATAAGGGAAAGGGAATGGATCTTTGCATTCAGAAATTTTTGTTCTCCGAAAATATTAATTATTTTGACGCCGTTATCTTCAGGCTCAATTATGTCCACAGATTCCATTATCAATTTTTTGTCGTCGCCATTAATTAAATAAGCAGTTGCTTCACACATGGGGTGCCTCCTTTATTTTTTTGTTATGCACAAATTTTTAAGATTGTGCTGTATTAACGATTTAATTAAACGGGGAAGTGGAATAGTGGAAAGACCAACAATTTCAATATTATCCTGAGAAAGAGGTAAAAGCAGTTTTCTCCCCCTGCTTTCAGCCACAGCTTTTGCCATGGCCGGCGTAACTTCTCCCATCATGGATTGAGCCATGATAATTCCAATGGGACCTATTATAATATCGGCATCTTTAGCTGTTTTTATGATTGCATTTTCACCAGACGCTCCGCGATTAGCTTTTGCCTTGAGCATTTGTGCTGTTGCAATGGCATTTGTGCCGAGAGCTATAATTTCAACAGTTTCCTGGAAAAATTCCTTTAATGCTTTAATAATCGCACTCCCTATGCCTCCGCCCTGACCATCGATAACACATATCTGCTTCATATGGGTTCCTATAATTTTCTGGCTTTTATGCTCAGTTTCCGTTTTTTTTTAGAATTTTTTTTTTTAGGTCCCTTTTTTTTAGTTGTGGGGACCCATCCGTTTTCTTCCTTATCATCAATGGAATAATTGTTGCCGTAAAGTAATGCCAATTTAATTTTTTTTTCAAATTCTTTTGAACTCATTACAGTGGCATGGCACGATTCCGCAAATCTGACTATGTCAAGGTCGGAAGTGACTATCAGGGCTTTTTCCCTCTCTTTTGAGGCCATGTTTTTTATGACAGTATCGGCGGTTTCTCCATTTCTTGAAAATTTTATTTTAATACCATTGATAATATCATTATAGTATGGGATACCATTAGAATTAATTCCATCAAAAACAAGTGTTATTTTGTGATGTTTTATTTTTTTATATTCTGCAACAGCGTCTATTAAAGCATCTCTTCCCAGTTGAAGTTCTATGTGTTCCATGGAACTTAATGCATGGGACTGACGTATTACATTATAGCCGTCAATGATAATATGGATAGACATTGTTCATAAAAAAAGTTGTTTCTTGTTTAATATTATTGATTATAATCCATTATATATAGACCGTCATATAGATAATTTTCCAGACTTATATATTTGTGGATGATTTCATATATTGTAATGTGTCTTAAAGTAATTAACACAAATTAAGGATTGTATACAAGTTAGAAGTTTGTGATGTTATATATATTTCCACGGTGTAATAATAAAATTTTTAATCAAACTTTTAAGCCTTTGAAAAAATTATCTTTATTTTATATAGGCAAGTATAAAAAACTATTAGTCGGGTATAAATATTTTTTCCAAGCTATAGATTGTCAGATAATTACCCGATTTTAAAATTTGGCATAAGGTCAGAGGGAGGAAGGCTGCTTATCTTAAAGCTTGCCTCGGGGGGGGCAAATGGAGATGCTCCCTTTATTCCCCGGCTTCTCTTTTACCTTACACCAGAACAACAAGTTCATTAACAATATTTTTCATTTCCCGGGCATGGCATCTCATCTCTTCTGCTGAACTTGCAGATACTGCAGTACTCTGCTGAACACCATCATCAAGTTCTGCAACAGCTTGATTTATCTGGGACACTCCCTCGGCCTGTTCTGCTGAAGCTGCAGCTATATTTCCAAACAGACTCCCTATTTCAGCACTCCCTTGCGCAACCTCTCTAAAATCTGCATTTGTTTTTTTAACTTTCCCCCCCACTTCTTGAATCTTTTTAACAATTTCCTCAATCATCTCCGATGTATTTTTTGCAGCATCTGCCGAACGTATAGCAAGGTTTCTGACTTCACCTGCGACAACAGCAAATCCGGAGCCTGCGTCTCCCGCCCTTGCCGCTTCAACCGCCGCATTCAAGGCAAGAAGATTAGTCTGAAACGCAATTTCATCAATGGTTTTAACAATTTCAAAGGTATCTACACCCTCTGCCCCTGAATCAATACTGCGCATAACTCCATCGACCAGCAGGGTTTAAAAAAAATCAGCTGAATAATTATTTTTATTTTATTATTATCTGGATTTATTTTCAAAAAAGACGTAAAAGTATCAACATGGATAGCAGGATAAAAGAGACTATTGTTATGAAATTTATTCTCTGACAATCTATAACGGGCACTACTTTATCAAAAATAACTTCTCAGCAAATAAATATTATGAAACCTATCGCAGCAATTGTTGGACGTCCGAATGTGGGGAAATCGACCCTGTTTAACAGAATAACAAAATCAAAAAATGCCCTTGTGGACAATTTCCCCGGGGTTACACGGGATCGTCATTATCAGGACACCGTCTGGAATGATATTGAATTTATCCTTACCGACACAGGAGGATTTGTAAATGATGATTCTGATATCTTCTCAAGCCAGATCCGGGATCAGGTAATTTGTGCCATTGAGGAAGCCGATGTAATCATTTTACTACTCGATGGGAAAGAGGGGTGCTCGGCTTTTGATAAGGATATCATAAATATTCTAAGGCCTGTTACCAAACCTGTCTTTTATGTTGTAAATAAAATTGATGGATTTGAGCAGGAAAAAAATCTTTACGAATTTTATAGTCTTGGCATTGAAAAAATATATCCTGTTTCTGCTGAACACAATTATGGGGTAAGAGATTTTATGGATGATATGATAAGGATGTTTCCCCAAAACATCATTCAGCCGCCCCAGGATATGATAAAAGTTGCAGTTATAGGCAGGCCCAATGTGGGTAAATCTTCATTGATAAATCATATTATCGGTGAAAAACGTCTTGTTGTCAGTGAAATTCCGGGAACCACCCGTGATTCCATCGATTCTGTCTGTAAAATCGGGGAGAATTCCTATATCCTTGTTGACACAGCGGGAATAAGGCGAAAGGGGAAAGTAAACAAAAAACTTGAAAAATTTTCTATTATCAAGTCATTAAAAAGCATGGAAAGATGTGATGTGGCATTGATTCTTATTGATGCGGCAGAAGGTATTACTGATCAGGATATAAGTATTGCAGGGTACGCATTTGAACGGGGGTGCGGATGTATTTTTATCCTGAATAAATGGGATATAGTACCAAAGGAACAAAAGAGCGTTAAAACTTATTATGATCAGTTAAAAATGTCGGCAAAATTTTTAAATTTTGCACCTGCAATAACGATTTCTGCACTCACAGGATTAAGAGTTTCAAAGATTTTTAAGCTGGTTGAGGAAGTTTATGCTCAATATACCACCCGTATAGGTACAGGTCCCCTAAACAGGATAGTGGAACGGGCTCTTATCAAGAATGAACCATCATTACACAAGGGTAAACGGATTAAATTCTATTATGCCGCCCAAACAGGGACCAAACCCCCTACTTTTCTCTTTTTTGTTAATTACCCCGAAGGTGTGCATTTTTCATATAAAAGGTTTTTAATAAACCAGGTCAAAGAAGCGACAGGGCTGGATAAAACCCCTGTAAAAATAATTTTCAGGCAGAGGAGAGGAAAAGAAAATCTTAATAAAAAACGAAAAAATAAACGCTAATTTCAAAAACTTGATTCAAATTATTTAAAATATAAAAATTGAGTATATTGGGGTTGGTTTTAATCTCGGCCATTTCGGGATATGAGATATGAGGGGTGATGAAAATAAAGATACAGTCTGTTTTTTCTCAATACTCACAACTCAACATTAAGTGGTAAGTGGTAAGTGGCCCAAGGTAAAACCATGCCCTGTATATTTATAGTATAGAGGATTTTCATGAAATCATTTGCAATAAAAGACCTGATGGTCCCAATCTCAGAATATGCTACTGTCCATGATGATGCCACTTTGCATGAAGCTGTTATGTCACTCCATAAGGCTCAACAGGAATATGATACGTCCAAAACTCAACACAGGGCAATATTAGTTTGTGACAAAGCTAATAAGGTAATAGGTAAAATTAATCATATGGATATCATAAAATCTTTAGAACCAAAATATGATTCAATTGAAGGGACCCACCCGTTTTCCCAGTTTGGTTTTAGCAAAACATTTTTAAACTCATTAATTAATCAGCATCTTTTATGGGATGAACCCTTTAATGATATCTGCCGAAAGGGGAGTACTTTAAAGGTAAAAGATATCATGTACACAATAACCATGGGTGAATTTGTAAAACTTGATTCAACTCTAAATGAAGCTGTTCATCTGTTTATACTGGGTCGTCACCAGGGACTCCTTGTTAAAGATGGTAAAAATATTGTTGGAATTTTACGCCTTACAGATGTGTATGACGAGATAGCATCGATGATAATGGAATGTAATACAGAAAATTAATTTTGGAAAACAACATTTCGGGCACCACAAGGGGTGCCCCTACGATTTTGACATCACCCTCCGTAGGGGCGGGTTACCCTGTTGTTTTAAGGCTGTATAATAATGGTTGGATATAATCCTTCTAATTCGCCTTTTGGATAGGGCTGAATAGTATTGGTTGAAATATTTTGGTTTTTTTGAGCATGACCTTTGTTTTTAGTCCCATCAAAAAAAGCGCCGTTTGCTTCAAGGATGTGATGAATCCGATCCTTAAATGCTGCAACAAAGCTTGAGCCGCTCCCTTCAAAAACCAGATTACCTTTGGAAAAACCGTCTTCAATTTTTGCCAAATCGCTTATGGGCATGCTATTAACTTCAAGATCCTTCTCACAGGTCACAAGACCCCACACCAGATGCCCCGCAGGAACAACCAGCGGTTTTCCGATATCAATGATTGTATGGGGCATAATTATACTCTCTTTCCCTATTTTCAACCTGGAATTGGGCCGTCCCCGGAGAAAACTGTTGAAACCCACAAACACCTGTTTCTCTAAATCTGATTCAATAATTTTAGCTCCATGTGCAGTTACATTTTCCCCTTCCAGTCGTGAATTTATGATGTAACAATTTTCCTGCACATTTGCTCCTTTTCCAAGCCATGCGTCTTGGAGATAGGCCCTCTGGGAAACCAGAACATTATCACCGATATGACATTGAGATTTATTCACAGCAAAACGATTTAACGAAGCGCTGCTTGGAACAGTTATAGATGGTTCAATAGTAACTGCATCAAAAACCCGCTGAAATGCTTCCTGACGATCTTCGATAAAATCGATAAAGATCCCCCCGGGTTGATTCCCTGCAGAAAAATGAATATACTTATTCAGGCGGGTAACAGGGTATTGATAAAGAAAATTAAACGCATTGTTGCGAACCCATACAGTTCCAGGCGCAATATTTTGATGGCTTATCTCCCCTGCCTGGACATATGAAAAGGTTCCAATTACGCAATCATACATAGTGGTCAGATCTACAGTTGAAAACGGTTCCAGAAAGCATCCGTCAGAAGGGGCGCCATGGATATTGGCATAATGTACGGATACAGTATCTCTGATGAAAAAATTTTCAGGGGTTTCCGGGTCATGGGAAAAATTATGAACAAGGGTCTTAATAAGAAGGCTGTCTTCTATATTGATTACTTCATTTCTTGAAATGGGAATTTCAAAATGCTGGAACGTGAAGATATCACCCTTTTTCTTTAGCTCATCTCCCCTTATATCACTTTTATAAATCAAAGAATCGGTTACACTGCATTCCCCTAAGAAATAACTCCCTGCCAAAGCAGAATGTTTAAAATGTAAATTCAGGGGATGATCTTCTGTAATGCCGTAAAATGCATAGAATTTAGTCATTTGATCCGGGGGAATAAGGGCAAAAACATAAGGCCGCACATCATATTCAAGCTCCCGAAGATTTATGTTAACCCGCTGGAGAATTCTGTCAAAAAGTTTTTTCAATTCTTTCATTATATATCCTTATCTATATCTATCTTATAAATTTTCAGATCATCAATCTCATACTTTATTATTCTTATCAAACATCAAAATTTTATCTAAAACGTTGCAGTATTTGGCCAAACAAATAAAGACATCGTCCCCTTCCAGGGTCGCAGGTTTTTTACCTGCGGCAATATCACGTATTAATTCGGCCTGTTGTTTATTTTTACTCATAAAACGCATATCAATCAGCTTAACAGCATTATCAACTATCTCATATATAACAAGGGGGGCGTAGCTTACATCTCCGGCCTTATCCCTGGTTAAAGCGCCCAGGATCCTGCCATGGGTTATACTCAGTACATTCTGAGGGAGCTGAATATAACCAAGAATTTCAGAAAAAAGGGAAAGGGTCTCCAGGACGGTGTGGGTATCTTCTCTTTTTAAGGAGGCTATCCCTTCTTCTGCTATCTGATCAATATCAGACTTGTTAAAAGAAAGGTCCAGTTTGTCAATCGATTCTGCCTGTACTGCTTTAACAGAGTCTTCCCGCTTGCTCACAAGGACATCTGAATCATTTAATATTTTGAAAACATTTTTGATATTCAGCATTTCCTTAACATTAGGACTTTTGCGCAAAACAACATCCTTAATGGTGGTATTATATATTGCAAGCTCATTATCTAAAACCAGTATCTTTTTTTTGTCTGAATCCAAAGGAGATAAAAACAGCTCAAGATCCCGTTCTTTTTTCATTGTGTAGGAAGCCATGGTAAGGATAGTGCGCAGGGCCTCTTTATCAACTTTGCGGCCACTGTCAGGAGGACCGATGGAGGCAATGGTTTTTTTTGTCAGCGCATCTATTTTTATTTTTTTTATAAGGTTATCCTTAAAAGACATATTTTCTCCGTTCCTGAAAAAATTTAGCCGAGAGATTTCCAGTAATCTTTACACTTCTCTTTAACCTGATCAATTATCCTGTCAACGCTGCTTTTTTCAATATTTTCTTCAAGTACTGCTGTTTCGTTAAAAAGGGAATTTTCCCCCCCCAGAAGTTCAAGCAATACTCCTTTCACCGAATCCCTGAGTCCCTCCAGGTTGTACCCCCCTTCAAGGAGAAAAAGAACTTGACCTTCACATACCTTTTCAGCAAGCTCCATAATTATTTTTGCAAGTAATGCAAAACCATCAGGAGTTACATTCATCCCGCCGAGGGGATCATCAAAATAAATGTCAAAACCTGCAGAGACCAAAATTAACTGGGGCTTATACTCCAAAATAACCGGCTGGAGAATTTTTCGATAAATTCTTGCGTATTCTTCATCTCCGGGGCCAGGAGCAAGGGGGACATTAATGGTAAATCCTTTCCCGTCTCCTTCACCGATTTCATCCAGGCTTCCTGTTCCGGGATAATAAGGAAACTGATGGGTTGAAAAATAAAGAACCTTTGGTTCATTATAAAAAGAATGCTGTGTAGCATTACCCTGGTGAATATCCCAGTCAATTATAAGGATTCTTTCAAGGTCATATTTTTTAATTGCATATCTCGCTGCTACGGCTACATTATTAAAGAGACAAAAACCCATTGCTCTGTCCCGCTCTGCATGGTGTCCCGGAGGTCTCACCAGGGCAAATCCATTATCAATTTTTTTTTGCATCAAATGATCCATAAGCTCCAGCAGACCACCTGCTGCAAGCTGGGCAGCCTCCCATGATTTCGGGGATGTCTGGGTATCAGGATCGAGCATTACAGAGGGTTTTCCTTTGGTAGATTCAACCCTTGTCACATATTCGGAAGAATGAACATATTCGAGCTCCTCCCTGGTTGCAAAACGTGGTTTTATATGGAAAAATTTTCCGGCCATATCTTTCTGCTCCAGCATTTGATAGATTGCTTCGAGCCTGTGATGGCTTTCCGGGTGATAATCACCGGTTATATGTTCCAGGTACAATGGGTCTGTAACTATTCCTGTTTTATTCATGGCAGCACCTTTTGTGTTTTGAAATTTTTAATGTAACTACTCAGCGAATATGTACGGCAACAGGTAGAATCTGATAAACCTGCTGCCTATTTTAAATCAGCGACGCTGAATAGGTACCTTTTAATTTATATCTAAAAACAGAGCTTGGCTCCCGAACATATTAAAAAGTTACAAAAACAATTAAACTTTCCGTATTTTTATGACCGTAAAGTTGCTATCATTCGTTTTGGGGTGGTAAGCAGTTTTAATGCTGAGAGGATATCTTTGCATACAATATCTGCTGACATTATTGTTGCAACACTTGCTCCCTCTTCCTGAATAAGTGCGATCCCCAATTCAGAATGTTTGAGCATGAGATGGTCGTTTCTGCCGTTGCCAATGCAAACTGAAAATTTTGCTCCGAGGTTTTTTACATATTCAAGTTTTCCCTCATCCTGTTTGTCTTCAGGAAGAATCGACAGGAGAGAAGGAATTTTTTTAAGCTCCTCTTTCGCCTTTCCAAAGGTATCGGCTGTGAGGACATGAATCTCAAGCTTGCTGGAAAGCTCTTCAAGAATTTCTTCCAATCCTTTAATAAGATTACCATCACACGCCATGGTTCCGTTGTAATCCATAATCAGATACTTAAGCTGAACCTTTCGGTATCCGGGAATTAATACTTCAATCATTATTTTTTTCCTTTTATAGATTGTCAGATAATTACCTGATTTTAAAATTTGGCACTTTGGCCAGAGGAGGGAAGCGTATTGTAATACGCAGGCACCCGGCAACGGAGTAAAATTATACCTGTTGCCGTATATATTCGCTGCATAGTTACTGACGATCTATACTTACAGGGAGAAGCTAAACAGCCTGTTTATTGATATTCAATTTCTCTATTCTGTATCGGATGGATCTGAGATTAATCCCTAATAATTCAGCGGCTTTACTCTTGCTGTTTCCAGAGCATTCAAGGGCTTTGCGTACATAGGCACTTTCAATATCCTCCAGAATATTTTCCAGGGAAATACCGTTTACCACTTCATTTAAATCAAACCGTTTGCCTTTTATTCCTTCTATCCATCTGTTTCGCCCCACAGAAAGGGCAAGACTTTCCGGAAGTAAGATATTTGTACTGGAAAGGGCGACACTCCTTTCTATGAGATTTTCCAGTTCCCGTATATTTCCAGGAAAATCATATTTGTTAAGAAGATCTATGGCATAGGATGAAATTTTTGTAATCTCTTTTCCTGCTTCCCTGGCATATTTTTCCAGAAAATGCTGGGCAAGAATTTTAAGGTCAGCTTTTCTTTCCCTTAGAGCGGGAAGTTTAATCTCTATTACATTCAAGCGATAAAAAAGATCTTCCCTGAAACGGCCCCCAACAACCTCCTGTTCAAGTCTCTTATTGGTTGCAGAAATTATTCTTACATCAAGATAAATTTCTTCGGTTCCCCCCAAAGGTTTAAAGGCTTTTTCCTGAACAGCCCGAAGGAGTTTTACTTGAAGCGGCATCCCCAGTTCCCCTATTTCATCTAAAAACAGAGTCCCATTGTTGGCAATTTCAAAGAGGCCTTTTTTGTCATGAAGAGCCCCTGTAAAAGCCCCTTTTTTATATCCAAAAAGCTCGCTTTCTATGAGATTTTCCGGAATACCTCCGCAGTTAATCGGGACAAAAGGATTCTCTTTACGGGGGCTTTGTTCATGAATGGCCATGGCAACCAGTTCTTTTCCTGTTCCACTTTCCCCGGTAATAAGAATATTTGTCTTAAGCTGAGCCACCTGTCTGATGGTATTATAAACATAAATCATCCTTGGGCAATTCCCCACAATCAGCCCGAAATGGAGATTTTTTTTTAATTCATCACAGATGACCTCTTTTTCCTGTTCAAGGGTTTGATAATCAAGGGCTTTTTTTATTGCTTCCCGCAGCTCATCATTATCAAAGGGTTTGGGAACGTAATCATAAGCTCCGTTGTTCATGGCTTCCACCGCGGTTTCAGCTGACGCATATGCGGAGATCATTATAACCACTATTTCAGGATTAATCTCTTTTGAAAACTTCAGCACATCTATCCCTGTCATGTCCCCCAGCCTTATATCGCAAAGCAAAAGGTCAAACGTTTCATGCTTAAGTATGGAAAGAGCTTTTTTACCGGTTTTTGCACAGGAGACCTTGTATCCTTCCCTTGCGAGCAGAATCTCAAGGACATCAACCATACTCTCTTCATCATCCACAACAAGGATACGGTACTGTTTTGATTTGTCTGCGGTTTTTTTATGGGAGTTGTTCATCTAAAGGCTACTCCTTTTCAAAGACTACCTTTCCTTTGACTATGGTAAAAACAGCACTGCCCTTTATTTCCATACCGTCAAAGGGGGTATTTTTCCCCATGGATTTAAAATTTGCGCTATTTACTATGGAAAGGTAATCAGGATCGATTATGGTGAGATCTGCAACAGCGCCCGGCTTTAAGGTATTTTCTATTCCAAGTATTCTTGCGGGATTTTTTGACATTTTTTTAACAAGTTCATCCATTGAAAGCAATCCGTCTCTAACAAGGTTCAAAGAAAGGGGAAGAGACGTCTCAAGACCGACAATACCATTTGCAGCAAATTCAAATTCAACATCCTTTTCAATGGATGAATGT
>JAUVKE010000164.1 GCA_030592105.1 Desulfobacteraceae bacterium | reverse complement strand
GGATTAATAAAAAATGTGAAAAATGGATCTGTTCGACGGGTGCCTCTATTGGGAGAGATCCCTGTGCTAAAGCATCTTTTTTCCACTTATACAACCGATAACAGGGATACAGATATATTGATGATAATAACCCCCATAATAATCAGGAGCCAGAATATTATTGATCAGAATTCAATACTCGGCACTAAGTAGCCCACGATAAAACCGGGCCAGGAAAAAAGTTTACCATAAGCCATGGACAAATTATTAAATGACAAAAAAAAACATCCCATATTAACAGGCCGTAATTCATCAGGGCTTACTCTCCTTGAGGTTGTTGTGGTAATGTCGATCATTATCATAATCGCAATAGGGATTTTACCCTTATCCCAGGTTACGTACAAGAGAACAAAAGAGGTGGAGCTCAGGCGAAATCTTAGAATAATCAGGACTGCCATTGATAAATATAAAGATTTATATGATGCAGGGGAAATCCCCGTGAATCGAATGTCAAATGGTTACCCAAGGACTCTTGATGTCCTGGTGGAGGGAATTAATACAAAAAAAAGCAAAACTTTTAAAAAAAAATTTTTAAGGCGTATTCCAAAGGATCCTTTTTCAAAGGATGGGAAGTGGGGCAAAAGATCTTATACTGATGAATTTGACTCTGAAACCTGGGGCGAACAGGATGTTTATGATGTTTATTCAAAAAGTGATAAGCAGGCTTTAGATAAAAGCTACTATAAAGACTGGTAAATATGGATTTTAAAATAAATAAAAAAGGGTTTACTCTAATAGAACTGATGACTGTAATTACAATCATCGGTATCCTGTCAACAATTGCGCAGCCAAATTATAGTCGCTACAGGATAAAAGCAAAAGAGACTTCCCTTCATAAAATATTGTTTGTGATAAGGGATGTGATTGACCAGTATTATGCTGATAACGGGAAATATCCTGAAAACCTTGAAGACCTTGCAGAGGATAAATATATCAGATCTGTCCCCAAAGACCCTTTTACCGGTTCTTCTGAAACCTGGATTTTTATTCCCCCTGATGATGAAGAAGAGGGGGAGGTCTATGATATCCATAGTGGCAGCAATAAGGTGAGTTTAAATGGTGTCCCATATAATGAGTGGTAAAATAAATAGAGTATATCAGATTTACAATGGGTGTTCACCAGGTTCCATGAAAGGTTTCTCATTTATAAGCGTTTTAATATTTATTATGGTGACTGGTGTGGCACTGGTATCTGTTAACAAATGCTGGAGTATTATCATTAAAAGAGAAAAAGAAAAAGAGCTTATGTTCCGGGGAGACAGATTCAGGCGCGCAATAGAATCCTATTATAAGTCAGCACAAAAAAAAAAATATCCCAGGGAATTAAAACTTTTATTAAAAGATGATCGATATCCTGTTATCAAAAAACATATTAGAAGGCTATACAAAGAACCCATGACAAAAAACGGGGATTGGGAGCTGCTTCGAGACCCATCCGGCGGCATCAAGGGCGTTCGGAGCAAAAGTAAAGATAAACCCTTAAAAACAGCAGGCTTTAACCAGATATATAAAAATTTTGAGAACTCAAAGAAATATTCAGAGTGGGCATTTGTCTATACTCCTTAATCTGGAATTTAACAGAAAAACTATGGGTTTTTACCATGAATTTATCACATAAACAATTCAAACTCTTAAGCGACATAGTCTATGAAACCTGCGGTATTAATCTCCATGATGGTAAAGAGACCCTTCTTTCCACAAGACTGAATAAACGTATGAGGGCAATATCAATAAAATCGGTTGAGGATTATATAGATCTGATAAAAAAAGATGCTGATGAATTTATGAGTTTCATCGATGCAATATCCACAAATCATACATATTTTTACAGGGAAAACCAGCATTGTGAGTACCTGTTAAAAGTAGTGGACAACTCAAAGCCTTTAAGTATCTGGAGCGCCGCATCTTCAAGCGGAGAAGAAGCTTTTTCCATATCCTTTCAATTACTGGAAAATAGATACTCCTTTCGCATTTACGCCTCCGACATATCCGATTCCATGCTCAACATAGCTGTAAGGGGAATATACCATATGGATAAGCTTAAAAATGTTCCCGTGCAAACAATAAGAAAGTTTTGTAAAAAAGGGGCTGGAAAATGGGAAAATCATATAAAAATCAAAAAAACAGTTCAGAGTCATGTAACATTTGAAAAATTTAATCTAATAAAAAATTCACCCCCTGGGATATTCAATATAATTTTCTGCAGGAATGTTATGATATATTTTGATCATAAAACCAGGGAGCATGTTGTTAATAAATTATTCAATTCCCTTGAGAATGGAGGACACCTTATTGTTGGAGCATCAGAAAGTCTCATGGGTATTGAACATCGTTTTAAAACCATTAAGCCTAGTATTTATCAAAAATAGTTACATGGATTTTTAGATAATTACCCAATTTTAAAGTTTGGAATAAAGCCAGAGAGGGGAAGGCGTATTGGAATACAGAGGTGCCTGATAACACTCTGAAATATTTATTCTATCAATATTGTAACACCCAAAGATAATGATTTCCCAATCTCATAAATTCCAAGGAGATATGGAATGTTTCAAAACAAGTTTTTATTTACTCTATTCATTCTGATTGTGGTGTTTTTATTGAGTAACCAGGTAGGCCAGGCCGACGTGCTTGAGGAGGTAGGCTCTGAAGTAGAACTGATGTTCCTGGAGATTCCTGTTGTAACTGCTTCCTCCAAAAGGGAACAGCCTGTCACTGAAGCGGCCTCTTCTGCAAGGATAATAACATCGGAAGATATCAGGATGTCGGGGGCCACAAATCTGGGCGATGTATTAAGGTCAGTGGCGGGAATAGACGTGAGAGAATCAGAGTCAGGCCAGCATGTTATAGGCATCCGCGGTTTTGCAGACACGGCTCATGTACTGGTAACCATAGATGGCAATAATGTTTTTATGTATCATGCAAATCATATTTTCCTTGATTGGGCGCCCATTGATCTGGAAGAGATCAGCAGGGTGGAGATTCTTAAAGGGCCAGGCGGCGTGTTTTACGGAGGTTCATCTTTTAGCGGGGTGATAAATATTGTCACTAAAACTCCAAAAGAGATTGATGGCACTCAGGTCAATGCCTATGCCGGCAACTGGGATACGGAACGGGTCAATATTATTCATGGCGGGTCTTATAAAAATCTGGAATACAGTTTTTCTGCCGGTCGGCGCAGGGCAAAAGAATGGGAGAAACCGAAAATACCCCAGGAAAAAAATCATCATTCTGTCAATCATTTCAGCGGCACAGTGATTTTGCATCCCAATGATATTTCATCTCTGACATCTTCATACAGATATTCCAAGGCAGATAATGTTATTTCATCAGTATGTTATCCAGAGACGACCTTTATATCACTCCGCTATGACAGGCCTGATTTTTGGGTACGCATGTTTTACAATAATCATGAAAAGACCTTTTGGGACGACACCTTTGGGGTAAAAGATACAAATTACGAAGTGGAAATTTTCCGATCATTCCGATGGGGCGTAAATATTACATCCCTAGGCGGATATGCAAAAAAAACCAATTGGGAGGTAAGGGCGCGCAAGGGAGATCTTGCAGGTAACAAGGAAGATCATGATGTTGAAAGTTACGCCTTAAATATTGAAAATGAATGCAAATTAAATGAACAGCTTATTCTTGTTCTGGGAGGCAGGCTGGAACATTATTCCATGCTCGATTATATGGGTCTGGGAAGGGGGAGTATTATTTATAATCCTTCACAAAGCCAGTCTCTCCGTTTTACAATCTCAAGCGGTTATTTTATCCCTTCACTTTTTCAGCATACAAATCACGGAGAGGCCTACCCTTTTGCGTTGGGTAATTCATCTCTAGACGAGGAGAGGATAGTTACTTTTGAACTTGCATATTTCAACCAGGTTACAGACCGGCTGAAGCTTAATGCCACAATTTTTCATAATGAGTACAGCGATTTAATCGATAATACTCAGTCGGGCCCCATGCAGAACACTGCGGATGCATCTCAACATGGTGGAGAACTGGAGTTTGATTTTTTGCTTACAAACGAACTGGCAGGATTTGCAAACTACTCCTACCAGAAAATACGCAGGGATGATTATAGAGACCTTGAAATGGATCCAGAGCACAAGGTGAACTGCGGTTTGAGGTTTAAATCCAAAAAGTGGAGTTTAAACACGGCCTTTCATTATGTGGATACATATTATGAGCTTTATCTAACTTCCAATCCGGTATTTGGCCGTGTTAATCCGAAACCAGCCAGGGTTGATGCCTATACCACCTTTGAGGCCAGGATAGGCTATGATATATCTGATAAAATAGAGCTGTCGGCTGCTGCTTATAATATGTTTAATAACAGGCACTATGAATCGAATTCTCCCAATAATGAACCGGGCAACTGGCACACAGGAGACAAAATAGGACGGAGGTTTGTTTTTGGCGCAAGCTGGAGGTTCTAATTGAGCCTGTTATTTAAAACAGCCTTATTATTTTTTCTGCTGACCCTTGCTTCAGTATCATATTCAGCGGGGAAGCCGCTTGTAGCGCTTATTAAGAGTAAGAATATAGCCCCCTACAATATGGCAGAAGAAGCATTTAAAGACCGCATAAAGGGTAAGGCAAATATAATTGAATATGTTCTTGATGATTTTCATGACAAAAAGCTGCTTTATCAAAAAATAAGAGCCTTTAAGCCTGATCTCATCTTTGTTGTGGGCGCTTCTGCGCTGAAAATATTGTTGCCTGAATTCACTGAAACACCCATTATCTTTTCAGTTGTGCTTAACCCTGTAAAACTCAAACTAATAGATAGCTGGACTGAACCTGGCCGCAATCTCACCGGTATTGCCCTTAATATTCCTTATGAAATCCAGTTTAGCTGGATAAAAAAAATTCTGCCCGCTGCAACCCGGGTTGGAATAATATATAAAATGGAATGTTCAAACCAATGTTTGGAAATGGCGGCAAAAGCAGCGGAACGATTTGGGCTGAAACTTGTGAGCCAAAAAATTTACGGAACCAAGGACATTCTTCCGGCTTTGAAAAATCTTTCCAGGCATTCGGATATCCTGTTGGGAATTCCGGATCTTGGAGTATATAATCGTAAGACGCTGAAGCAGATTCTGCTTTTTACTCTCAGAAACAGAATTCCCTTTATGGGGATATCAGAGCAGTATGTTAAAGCAGGCGCCTTTTTTTGCCTTTCCGTTGATTATAAAGAACAGGGAGAAGCTGCTGCTGAAATGGCTGAAACAATTTTTAAGGGCTTTGACCCGGCCGCAATGCCGGTAAAAAGACCTGATAATTTAAAACTGGCAATTAACCTAAAAACTGCAAAGCGGCTCGGTATTAAAATTAATACGGAATTTTTGGAAAATGCGATTTTATATTAATTTCAAACTTGCTGCCAGGCTTAATCTTATGGTCACGATTACGGTGGCAGCAGTTATGTCTATTTTCGCATATTTTATTATCCGGCATGAAGAAACCAGGATCAAAGAGATGTTTATCAAACAGGGGAGTACTCTCGCGCTGAATTTGGCTTATAATTGTGAGTATGGCCTTTTAACAGGCAGCATTGAAGATTTAACAAAACTGCTAAATGGCGCACTCCAGGAAGATGAGATAACCTACGCCGCGGTTCTGGATGTCAAAAAAGAAATAATAGCATTTGTTACTTCCAACAAAATGAAAAATAATCAAAAAATTCAGCAGCATATCAGAAAAGAGGCTGCTGATGCCGCAAAATTTGATCTCAAGATTATTGATTACAGTTTTAAAAGCATACCTTATTTTTGTTTTATAGCTACTGTTTATTCCTCTGCCGCAGAGCCTGATGAAGAGGATTTTTTAAGCTTTGGAAACGTTGCAAACAGTCAGGAGGCAATCGGGCAGGTTTTTTTATACTTTACCCTTGCTCCATTATATAAAGGGCTATTTTTTGACCGCTGCATGCTGGTAACGGCTTTCAGTATGGTAGTTTTGATTGTTTCAATCATGATTATGCTGGTGAGTAAAAAACTCGTTATTAATCCGCTGGCTTCAGCGCTTAAAGGAATAAATGCAGTGGAAAGGGGAGACCTGGATTATCAACTGCACACAAATAGAAAGGATGAATTTGGTGAACTTGCCGCCGGCTTTAATGAAATGACGAAAAGTATGAAATTTT
>JAUVKE010000342.1 GCA_030592105.1 Desulfobacteraceae bacterium | reverse complement strand
TAATTCCCCTTGAAAATCTCATTGCAAAAGGGGCGGATGTCGTGGCACAGGTGGAAAACCTCAACGATGCTGAAATTGCCTTTGGTATCCTTGAAAAAGGAGTAAACCATATCCTTTTTAACACAACTGATGCTATGGAGTTAAAAAAGGCTCTCACAAAGCTTCGTATGGTTGAAGAGACAACCCCTCTCCAGGAAGCGGAGATTATAGAAATAACTCCGGTGGGAATGGGCGACAGGGTTTGCGTTGACACCTGCACATCAATGGTTCCCGGCGAAGGTATGCTCGTGGGAAACAGCAGCAGCGCATTATTCCTTGTCCATGCAGAAAGCGTATCAAATCCCTATGTGGCGCCACGGCCATTTAGGATTAACGCCGGAGCAGTTCATGCATACACAAGGGTCCCAGGTGGAAAAACAAGGTACCTTTCAGAATTATCAGCAGGGGATACTATACTTATAACAGATTTTAAAGGAAAGACTGTTCAGGGAACCGTGGGCCGGCTGAAGATTGAAAAACGCCCATTAATGCTTGTAAAGGCGCGTTCTGAAGGAAAAGAGATAACAACAATACTGCAAAATGCGGAGACAATCCGTTTAACCAGCCCTGACGGTTCACCTGTATCTGTTGTTGCGTTAAAACCAGGGGATAAAGTTCTTGTGGCTTTAGAGGAACAGGGAAGGCATTTTGGCTATAAAATCGATGAAACAATAACAGAAAAATGATTCATTAAAGCCATGACAATACAAAAAAACAGAGTTAACGAATCATCCCAAAATATCAGCGACCTCAGAGAATCCATCGATGAAATCGACGGGAAAATCGTTGCGTTGATAAACCAAAGGCTGGAAAACGCTATAAAGATTGGGGAAATAAAGTGCAAAAAAGGGAATCAAATAACCGACTCCTCCCGTGAAAAAGAGATAATGGAAAGGCTTCTCACCCTTAACCAGGGGCCTATTCATGGCAAAGCTCTTCTGCATATATTCAAAGATATTATATCTGAATCACGCAAGCTGCAACAGCCCCAGAAAATAACATTTCTAGGCCCGGAAGCAACATTTACCCATATGGCTGCCATGGATCACTTTGGTCATTCTTCCTTATATGTCCCCCAGCCCAGTATCAAAGATATATTCAATGATGTGGAAAATGGGGCTTCAGGCTATGGAGTGGTTCCTGTGGAAAATTCCATTGACGGGGCGGTGAATCATACACTGGATCTTTTTTTTGAATCAGATCTGAAAATTTGTGCTGAAATTTTTCTTCCCATTTCCCATGAGCTCCTCTCCATATCAGGATCCATAAAAAATATCAAAAAAATTTACTCCCATCCCCAGGCTCTGGCTCAATGCAGAAAATGGTTGGAAAAATATCTTCCGGATACTCCTTTGGAAGAATGCGGCAGTACTGCCCTTGCAGCTCAAAAGGCTTCTGCCGATACCGAAGCCGCTGCAATTGCCAGCAGTGCTGCAGCCAGGCTCTACAGCCTGGAGGTTGTTGCTTCAAAAATTCAGGATTTTACCAATAATGTAACAAGATTCCTTGTTATTGGAAAAGATGAAATTAAAAAAACCGGGAAGGACAAAACCTCCATCATGCTTGCTGCTGCCCATACCCCCGGTGCCCTTTATAAAATTTTAGAACCGATTGCTGAAAATCGGATAAATATGCTGAAACTCGAATCAAGACCAGCAAAATATGAAAACTGGAATTATTTCTTTTTTATTGATATTGAAGGACATATAAAAGATCCTCTAATTGAAAAAACCATTAGCAGGATAAAGGAGCTCTGCTTTTACTTAAAATGCCTGGGCTCATATCCGATGGAATACCCTGAAACATAGGCTTGATATGACTATTAATTCTACAACATCACTCTATTGCGTATTGGGCGATCCTGTAACACACAGCTTAAGCCCTGCAATGCACAACAGCGCTTTTTTGCATACAGGCTATAATGGAGCATACGTTGCTTTTAACGTAAAAGATATAGGCGCGGCAATTACAGGTATCAGAGCCCTTAATATAAAAGGGATAAGCATTACCATACCCCATAAGCTGACAGTGATGGAATATCTTGATGAAATAGACGAAACAGCAAAAAAAATAGGTGCTGTTAATACCATCTTAAACAAAGACGGCAGACTCCATGGATTTAATACAGATTGTCTTGGCGCCACAAACGCATTGCTTGAAAAAACAGAAGTGAAACATAAAGATGTTGTTCTTGTTGGAGCAGGAGGAGCTGCCAGAGCCATAGGATTCGGCATTCTTGCAGAAGGTGGGAGATTAACCATCGTAAATATCCTGGAAGATGAGGGTGAACAACTGGCAAAAGATCTTGGGGTTAAATATTATCCACTATCCTATTTTAAAAACCTTGACTGCGACATCATGATAAATGCAACACCCCTGGGAATGACACCGGATACTGATAAAATGGCCGTGGAACCTGAGCATATTACCCGGGATATGGTTGTTATGGATATTGTTTATAATCCCTTAAAAACACGTCTCTTAAAAGAAGCTGATAAAAAAGGGTGTGTCACCGTCGACGGAGTCTCCATGTTTGTTCACCAGGGAGTTGCCCAGTTTGAAATGTGGACAGGGAAAAAGGCTCCTGTTGAAATTATGAGAAAAACAGTTTTAAACTCATTGTAAATCCTATGATTGAAATTTTTCAAAAAAAAATAAAAAACACCAGTTTAACTGTCCCCGGTTCCAAGAGCTATACCCATAGAATGCTCATTGCATCCGCCCTTTCAGATGGCAAAAGCTGCATATCAAACCCTTTGAAAAGTGAAGATACCATCCTCACAAAATCTGCTTTGCAAAAAATGGGGGTAATCATCGAAGAAAAGGGGGACTCCTTCCTGGTTCACGGAACCGGTGGACGCATCTGCAGGTGCGAAGAACCGATAAATCTGGAAAATTCAGGGACTTCCATGCGTCTTCTCACTTCTGTGGCAGCCCTCGGTTCTGGAGAATATATCCTCACAGGTTCCAGCAGAATGGGGGAACGGCCTATTCAGGATCTTCTGAATGCATTGATCAGCCTTGGTATTAATGTCTGTTCCGTTAACAATAATGGTTCTCCCCCTGTAAAAATCAAGGGTGGAAAAATATCCGGAGGAAAGGTTTTAATAGATTGCCATGTAAGCAGCCAGTTTCTTTCATCTCTTCTCCTTATCGCCCCTTACACTTTAAATGGAATGGAGATTATTGTATCAAAAGGGCCGGTTTCCCGACCCTATATT
>JAUVKE010000492.1 GCA_030592105.1 Desulfobacteraceae bacterium | reverse complement strand
TAGCCAGAACTATCCAGGAAATTTAAGGGATTAACCTGCAGGTTTTTTAAAAATCTTTTTTTTTAAAGTATAAAATCAGAAGTAACCTCTGCTTAGATGACCTGTCAGTATATTTTTAGGACATATATGCTGACAGGATTTAATTGAGTTTGCATTTTTCTGTAAAATAATGTAACTATTCAGTCGGTTAAGGGATGCTGGATGTCAAAACTATTGAATAGTTACCAAAATAATTATAATAAAATATACAGGATAAAAAAATGCTAAATAAATTAGAGATGAATCTGGCCAGGCGTGAAAATCTTGGAGATGGAGTAAGAAGAACTTCAAACAGATATCCGGACAAGACAGCGTTAATCTTTTATGATTTAAATGATGCAATAGAATCATATACGTATGCAGAGCTTAATGAAAAGGTTAATCGTGTAGCAAATAGTTTACTTAAAATGGGAGTAGTTAAAGGAAACAAAGTTGCAGTATTATCACGTAACAGTGCAAAAGTCGTTATACTAAGTTGCGCATTATTTAAAATAGGTGCCTGGTTTACTCCTGTTAATTTTATGCTGAATCAGCAGGAAGTAAAAAGTCTTATAAATTTTGCAGAGCCTGAATTTTTTTTTGTGGAGGATCCATTCGAAGGGATGATCAGCGAAGTGCTTAAAAGCATGAATTCGGTTAATAAATTTGGGTATCTGAGTGTTAATAATAAATCAGCGCCTGAAGGATGGATAGATTTTAATGAATTGCTCGAAGGCGAGGATGTTGAGCCGGAAGTATTAGTAGAGAGTGAAGATGCAGCAGCTCTTTTTTTTACAAGTGGAACAGAATCTGCGCCTAAGGGCGTTATGGCAACACATAACTGTTTTTTTTCATCTCATCTGTCATATCAGATGATTTTTCATATGTCCCATAAAGATACATTTCTCCTGTCCCTTCCTCTGATTCATATGGCAGGCTTTGAATTATTGCTGTTATGCCTCACTGCAGGGACAACTGTTGTAATGACTCAGCTGCCGAACTCTCCGCAGATGCTTAAGCTGTTTTCAAGACATAAAATAACTGTAACTGCCCTTCCTCCTACTCTTTATGTGGGACTTCTTGCAGAACCGGAAATAGATACCTGTATTTTTGAGCATACACAAAAATTTTTAACATGGTCATCGACCATGCCCAAAGCAATGGTAGATGGCTGGAAAAAAATTGCACCAAATGTCTCTTTTTTTACAGGCCAGGGCTCAAGTGAGTCTTCTGCAACTGTGATAACCGGAGGGTGGTTTGAAACCTGGGATGATATCCCTGCCCAGGATGGTCGATGGGTTGGAAAACAGGCTTTGTTTGGCTGTGAATTGAAACTTGTAGATGATAACGGCAAAGAGGTAGCTGTTGGTGAACCTGGTGAGCAATTGATACGGGGGCCTTCTTTAATGAAAGGCTATTATAAAAATGATGAAGCAAATGCCAGGGCTTTTCGTGATGGCTGGTTTTATACAGGAGACATATTATTCAGGGATAAAGATGGTAATTATTTTTTTGCTGATAGAAAAAAAGATATGATAAAAACTGGTGGAGAAAATGTCTCTTCCCAGGAAGTAGAGAGTATAATAGGTACATATCCCGATGTTATGCAGTGCGCCGTTTTTGGGTTGCCTGATGATCAATGGGGTGAGGCAGTAACCGTTGCAATTGTGCCAAAATCAGGATCAAATACTACTGGAGATGAAATCATCACTTTTTGTAAGGAAAAGCTTGCTAAATTTAAAGTACCCAAACAGGTTTACTTCAGGGACGCATTACCAATGAGTGCTGCGAATAAGATTCTTAAAAGAGAATTAAGGGCAGAATACAGTAAATAACTCCCATGCTCTGACTGGCATAGTATATAATATCAATAATAACGCACATGACCAGGAAAAACTATGTCCCACTCAAACCATGAGCTTCAACT
>JAUVKE010000092.1 GCA_030592105.1 Desulfobacteraceae bacterium | reverse complement strand
GGTATTGTTAATGAAGCCGCTCTTTGTGATGCTTTGAAATCAGGAAAAGTTTCCGGCGCTGCATTGGATGTTTTTGAAACAGAGCCTCCTGGTGATTCACCCCTTATGAAATATGAAAAATTTATCTGCACACCACATCTTGGGGCTTCCACAAAAGAGGCACAAACTAATGTGGCAGTTGCAGTCGCCGGTCAGATAATTAATTTTCTTAAAACCGAAACCATTGAAAACGCAGTTAATGCGCCATCTGTAACAGGTGAACTTTTAGACAGGCTCGGTCCGTTCTTGTCCCTTGGCGATAAAATCGGTGCTCTTCAGGCACAGCTTATTTCCGGCCCGGTAAAGGAAGTTATTATTGAATATATGGGGGATTTTCAGGGGCTGGACATGTCCCCTGTTACAACTGCTGTTTTAAAAGGTCTTTTGACCCCTGCTGTATCAGATGATGTGAATTTTGTTAATGCAAATTTCATTGCAAAGGAAAGGGGAATAAAGGTTATAGAAACTTCGACTCCGGAAACTGAAGATTATATAAACCTGATCAACGTTAAGGTTGTTACCCTTGAGATGGATAGCGATGTTGCCGGAACAATTTATGGTAAAAAGAATCCCAGAATAGTAAAAATCAACAAATTCAGGCTGGAATTGATTCCCCATGGGCACCTTGTAATAATACATAATGTTGATAAACCTGGAGCCATTGGATGTATTGGTTCAATACTTGGGGAGCACGGCATAAATATAGGAAGAATGCATGTGGGTCAGGCGGAAGATGGAGAACGGAATATTATTTTTCTCCGGACTGATGTAACGATCCCCGAGGCAGTGCAGGAGCACTTGAGGGGAATGCCGTTAATAAAAGATGTAACAGTACTTGAATTATAAAAAAAAGAGAGTAAAAAAAGTAATGTAACTATTCAGCTAATATGTACTGCACAGGTATAATCAGCGACGTTGAATAGTTACAAAATAATTATATTATAGATTGTCACATATATTTTGTCAGGTGAATTATGAAATCTGAAGAAAAGGGTTTTGTTCTGAAAGGTAATGAAAAAAAGGCCGAAACAAGGAGCGGATTTCCTGCAGTTGATTTTTCTACATTTGTCCTTTCTTTAAATGCATCTGCCCTGGCAAGCCTGGGATTGATTGATGATCCTGTTGCCGGGAAAAAAAATAAAAATCTCGAGATGGTAAATCAGACTATTAATATTCTTGCCATGCTCCATGAGAAAACAAAAGGGAATTTAACGCGGGAAGAAGATAAAATGTTAGAAGATATTCTTTATAATTTGAGGTTGGCTTACGTGAAACAGGCTGGGTAATGTTTTGCATGAAACCACTTTTATAAAAAATAAAAACCATAAAATTTTTTCCCCGGCAAAAATCAATCTTTTTTTACATATAACCGGAAAAAGGGGGGATGGATATCATACCCTTATCTCCCTGATGTGTTCAGTAGGATTGTGTGATATTCTTTTTTTCTCATTTGATGCTGAAAAACTAAGGGTTTTTTGTAACCACCCCCTTGTTCCGGATGGCGAAACAAATCTGGTTTTTTTGGCGGCTGAACTTTTTATGGACAGGTTCGGACAGGCCCGGGGAATTGAAATAATACTGGAAAAAAAAATCCCGGTGGGTGCAGGACTTGGGGGGGGGAGCAGTAATGCTGCGTCTGTACTTCTGTTTCTAAACCAATATTATGGTTATCCTTTTGGCATGGCTGAACTTATTTCCATGGGCGCCTCCCTTGGCTCTGATGTACCTTTTTTTATTTTTCAAAAACCGGCAATTGTAGCCGGAACAGGTGAAAAGCTTGTTGCTTATGACGGTATAGGCCAGCTTTATGCCCTGATAATTTATCCTGGTTTTAGCATTTCAACTTCTATGATCTATAAAGATTTTGATTTGGGATTGACAAATTCTGAAAAAAAAGTTAAAAGTTATACCTTAAATTCCCATACTATAAAATCACCTTTTGACCCCCGAGCTGAGCTGGTTAATGATTTAGAAGATGTGGCAGTATTAAAGTATCCTGAAATCGGTCGGATGAAAGATGCTCTTTTAGCAAATAGGGCAATAAATGTTCTTATGACTGGGAGTGGAAGTGCTGTTTTTGGACTTTTTTCTGATTTTGAAGCTGTAAAAAAAGCAGAGCATGAGCTTTTGAAATGTTCGGGGTGGCAGGTATATGTTGCTCAACTTTTGGTTTGATTTGTAAATTTTATCAAGCTTTGAAATATTATTTTAATATTTTTGTTCGGATAATACTATGGGGCGTCGTCAAGCGGCAAGACACAGGATTTTGGTTCCTGCATTCGGAGGTTCGAATCCTCCCGCCCCAGCCAAACAATAAAGGTAACTATTCATCTGACATGTAAGCAACAGGTATAATCTGATTAAACCTGTTACGTGTTTTAAATCAGCAACGCTGAATAGTTACCAATAAAGTTTGTTAACAAAACAACTCTGGTGAGTTTTCCGCCGGTTTTCACTAATAAGTACTATTATATTTTACGATGGTAAGTAATGAACGAGATAGCAATTTTTTCGGGTAACTCAAATCTTTCTTTGGCTAAAAAAATTTGTGATTACCTTGAATTGCCCCTTGGTAAGGCAAAAGTTAAAACATTTAGCGATGGTGAAATCCAAATTGAAATTAATGAAAATGTCAGAGCAAAAGATGTTTTTATAATTCAGTCGACCTGTTCTCCTGTTAATGATAACCTTGTTGAACTTCTGTTGATGATTGATGCCTTTAAAAGGTCATCTGTGCGTAGAATAAATGCAGTTATTCCTTATTATGGTTATGCAAGGCAGGATAAAAAGGTCGCGCCCCGTGTCCCCATCAGCGCCAAGGTGGTTGCTGATTTATTGACGGTTTCCGGTGCAGACCGGGTAATAACAATGGATTTGCATGCAGGACAGATACAGGGGTTTTTTGATATTCCTGTTGATAATCTCTTTGCAACTCCGGTTGCCATTGATTATATAAAAAAGAATTTTCCGAATGACATTGTGGTGGTATCTCCAGACGCAGGGGGGGCTGAAAGAGCCAGAGCTTTTGCTAAACGTTTGCATGCAGACCTTGCTATTATTGATAAGCGGAGAAATGCTCCCAATGAAGCAATGGCCATGGCGGTGGTGGGTGATGTAAAAGGGAAGGTCGCAATTATTTTTGATGATATGGTGGATACAGCAGGTACACTGACCGAGGCAGCAATCGCTTTGATTAACAAAGGGGCTAAAGAAGCCCATGCATTCTGCTCCCATCCGGTTTTATCGGGCCCTTCGATAAAAAGGGTTCAGGATTCAGACTTAAAAAGCCTTATTGTTTCAGATACCATACCCTTGAGCCCTGAAGCTAAAACCTGTGATAAAATAAAGGTTCTGACCATATCTGCTCTGGTGGGAGAAGCCATAATCCGTTGCTATAACGGTGATTCTGTTACATCACTGTTTGTATAAATTTTTGAATTGTATAGTTTTTATAAAATCAAGGTTAATCTGATATAAGAATTCAAGTCCTTGATCAGCCACCGAAGAGTAATGAACACTGGCACGGGGCCTTTGTCGTTTTTTTTTATTAAAAGCTGTATAGGGGAAATAGGAGGAGTTATTTTTGGACTTAATTGAGCTTAAAGCCAATATTAGAAAAAAAACGGGGAAGGGCCCAGCCCGTGTATTAAGGCAGGAGGGTAAGATTCCTGCAATTCTTTATGGGCCAGGTACAGATTCGGTTTTACTTTCTGTTAATGTGGCTGAACTGGAACAGGTTTTAAAAAAAGGGAGAGTCAGGCAGATTCTTATCAATCTGAAAATTGATGGGTACCAGTCTTCCACAATCTCCACTATAATCAAGGAAATAATAAGGGATCCTGTCTCTGATAACCTGAGGCATTTAGATTTTTATGAAATTTCAATGGACAGGAAAATAAAAGTCAATGTTCCAGTCCTGGCAAAGGGTCACTCAAAAGGGGTTGAGGCAGGCGGCCTTCTGCAGATCGTACGACGCGAGCTTGAAGTATTATGTTTACCTGGAGAAATTCCAAATTCCGTTGAGATTGATATCACTGATTTTGATATTGGTGATTCTGTCCATGTTGAAGATATTGAAATTGAAGGGGATGTTGAGATTCCTGCCGATGTCAACTTTACTGTTCTTACAATAGTTGCCCCGAAGGTTGAAGTGGAAGAAGTTGAGGAAGAAGAAGAAGAAGAAGGAGAAGGTGAAGGTGAAGGTGAAGATGCTGACGCCGAGGCAGAAGAAGAATAATTTTTCTCTTTATTCTCAGACCTTTTTTTCTGCGACAAAAAATCTGTAAAAAAATGATTCATGGCTGAACAAACTATCTATCTTATTGCCGGGCTGGGAAATCCTGGAGATGCTTATTCGTCTACCCGGCATAACGCAGGTTTTATGGTTATTGACCATATTGCCTCTTCTTGTTCCCTGGAGATGAGCAGAACTAAATTTAATGCAAAATACGGAACAGGGGTTATTGCCGGAAAAAAAGTTATTCTTGTAAAGCCCATGGCCTTTATGAATAGAAGTGGTTATCCTGTTTTCAGCCTTGCGAAATATTTTAAAATAGAGACAAAACACATTTTGATCGTCCATGACGATATGGATATAGATGTTGGAAAACTTAAAATTAAAAAAAAAGGAGGGGATGGAGGACATAAAGGCTTGAGATCATTAATTGGTTCATTTGGAAGTAAAGAATTTTGTCGGCTCCGCTTTGGAATTGGACATGCTAAATCTCATCATGATGCTGCAGGCTATGTTTTGGGAAAATTTTCCCCACAGGAGAAACCCATTGTGGAAAAAGCCGTTGCTGGATCAGAAAAGGTTATCCTTTCAATTCTCTCTGACGGGGTTGATGCTGCGATGAACAGTTTTAACGGAAGAAATGATTTTTAATTTGGTCGCTCTACATGCTAAAAGGTTAGTTTGCCATGGAACCGAGAATAAAAAATTTAATTTATGAAAAATAGTATTTCAGTGATTTAAATTTAAAACAATCCGGGTGCTGTGTTAAATAGCCGAATATGGACGGGCGATAGACTATTAAATGGAGGTAATTTATGGAACCTATAATGGGGAATATTCCATTAGTTTGTACTTTTGCAGGTATTGCCGGAGTAGTGTTTGCATTAATTCTTGCCGGTGCTGTTAAATCTGCACCTGCAGGTGATGAAAAAATGACTGAAATAGCTGATGCCATTAAAGCAGGGGCTATTGCCTATCTTAATCGTCAGATGAAAAGCATGGCGGCAGTTGGTGTAGTTGTTGCTCTAATTCTCTTTTTTGCCCCTGGTTATGGCTCATGGGCAACTTTGGGATTTTTAATTGGTGCTGTTGCGTCTTACTTTGCAGGTTATATTGGAATGCGTGTTTCTGTTATAGCAAATGTTAGAACAGCAGAGGCCTGTAAGAATGGACTTAATGCCGGCCTTAAGCTTGCTTTTAAGGGTGGTTCTGTAACAGGCATGATAGTTGCCGGTCTTGCTTTAACATCCTGCGCCGGTCTTTATACAATCCTGATTCACCAGGGTGTTGAAAGCGGCTCAATTTCAATTGCATTGATTTCTCTTGGTTTTGGCGGAAGCCTTATTTCGATTTTTGCACGTCTTGGCGGCGGAATTTTCACTAAGGGTGCAGATGTTGGAGCCGACCTTGTGGGAAAAATTGAAGCTGGAATCCCTGAGGACGATCCGAGAAACCCTGCGACCATTGCAGATAATGTTGGTGACAATGTTGGTGACTGTGCCGGCATGGCTGCTGATCTCTTTGAAACTTATGCTGTAACAACTGTTGCGGCTATGGTTTTGGCTCATCTTCTTTTTCCAAAAAGTCAGAGTGCAGTACTCTTTCCTTTGGTTCTCGGCGCTATTTCAATAATAGCATCAGGAATCTCCGTATTCTTTGTAAGGCTTAAGGAAGATTCTACCTACATCATGGGTGCTCTTTATAAGGGTATGTTTGGTGCGGCTATTCTGGCTGGAATCGCATTTTATCCTGCAACCAATATGATGCTGGGCGAAATGGTTGAGTTTTCAGCTTTAAATGTTTATTATGCTGCCCTCGTGGGACTTGTGCTGACAGTAATTCTTGTTATTATTACAGAGTACTACACAGGAACCTATGGTCCTGTTAAGGGTATTGCTGAAGCTTCCACAACAGGTCATGGAACAAACATGATAGCAGGGCTTGCTGTAAGTATGCAATCCACAGCTGCTCCTGTACTTACAATTTGCGTTGCTATTCTGACTGCAAATTATTTTGCCGGTCTTTATGGAATCGCAATTGCTGCTGTATCCATGCTTTCAATGACAGGTATGGTAATTGCCATTGATGCCTATGGCCCAATAACAGATAATGCCGGCGGTATTGCTGAAATGGCAGGAATGGATGAGTCGGTTCGTGCAGTAACCGATCCTCTGGATGCTGTTGGAAATACTACCAAGGCTGTTACAAAAGGTTATGCTATTGGTTCTGCTGCTTTAGCAGCACTGGTTCTTTTTTCCGCATACACCCAGGAATTCAAACATCTTGGTACATCCCTTGAGTTTGATCTATCCGATGTAAAGGTTCTCATAGGTCTTTTTATTGGTGGTCTTCTCCCCTATCTTTTCGGTTCCATGGCAATGAAAGCGGTTGGTAAAGCAGGACATGCTGTGGTTAATGAAGTAAGGCGTCAGTTTGCTGAAATTCCCGGAATTATGGAAGGAACCGCAAAACCTGATTATGCAGCATGTGTTGATATTGTAACAAAATTTGCTCTTTCAGAAATGATGATTCCGGCTATCCTTCCTGTTGCAGTACCTATAATTGTAGGTTTTACATTAGGTCCTGTTGCTCTTGGCGGCGTTCTTATTGGAAGCATTGTTACAGGTCTGTTTGTTGGTATTTCAATGACAACAGGTGGGGCTGCATGGGACAATGCAAAGAAATATATAGAAGACGGCAATCTTGGCGGAAAGGGTAGTGATGCCCATAAGGCTGCGGTTACAGGTGATACTGTAGGCGATCCTTACAAAGATACTGCTGGTCCGGCTATTAATCCCATGATCAAAATTTTGAATGTTGTGGCTCTTTTACTTGTTCCTTTTATATAGCAATATATAAATAAAACATAGTTAAACAATTTAAAGGATTGGCGCGTTATGCGTCAATCCTTTTTTTTGTATTGATTGTATTTATATTATGTGGTAAAATTGTTGTTCATTAATCACTTTACTTTGCATCAATTAATATTTTTTCTAAGGAATTCATAATGGACGAAAAAATGACTAAAGAAGACTCTCAAAAAAGCACAGTGCAAGCACGTGAATTTAAGGTAGGAGATCTTGCTGTATATCCTGCCCATGGAGTTGGTAAAATTGAGGCCATAGAAAAAAAAGTTGTTGGTGGCAGTGAACATGATTTTTATGTTATGAAAATTTTTGAAAACAGTATGGTTATAATGATCCCTGTCTGGAATGTGGAACAGGTGGGTTTAAGAGATGTGATAAACAAAGATAATATTACAGATGTATATGATGTAATAAGTAAAGACTGTGAGATGATTATCGACAAACAGGCCTGGAACAGGAGACATAAGGAATATATGGATAAAATAAGAACCGGTTCCATATATGATGTAGCTGAAGTATACAGAGATCTTTCCATACTCAAGAATGCCAAAGATCTTTCTTTTGGTGAAAGAAAACTCTATGATACAGCCCAGATTCTCCTGGTTAGCGAACTTTCCACAGCAAGCGGTAAAGGTCAGGAAGTTATTTTATCCAAGATAGAATCCTTTTTCAACGGTTAAACCTTATATAGATCGTCACATAAATAAATTCACTCCGTTATCGGTCGCCTGCGTATTATAATACGCCTTCTTCCGGCCTTGTGCCGAAGTTTAAAACAGGGTTATTATCTGACGATCATAGCTACAAATTAACGAGATTTGAATATGGGCGAAACTGAATCTTTTACCATCCGAGTCTCTGCTGCTGATTCCGGTATGCGCCTGGATGCTCTGATTTCTGCTTATAATAAAAATTCTCGTACATTTCTCGCAAAGATAGTGCGTAACGGGCATATCTTAGTTGATGGAATAGTTAAAAAACCTTGTTATAAAGTGGCTGCTGGAGACCTTATATCTGGTGCTATCCCCTCCCCTGTGCGCCTGGTTTTTGATCCGGAGCCAATATCCATCGATTCTTTATATGAAGATAATGAGGTTCTGGTCTTAAATAAACCTGCCGGCCTGGTTGTTCACCCTGCTCCTGGTAATTATTCAGGAACCCTGGTAAACGGACTCCTTTATTATTACCCTGAGCTGGCCTGTAATAAGGATAATATAAGACCCGGAATAGTTCACCGCCTCGATAAAAACACATCGGGGGTATTAGTTGTTGCCAAGAACAATGCTTCCCATAATAATCTTGCAAATCAATTTAAAGACCGAAAAGTAAAAAAAAAATACCTTGCCCTTGTATATGGTAACCTTAAATCGTCAAAGGGGGTTATTGAACTTCCCCTGGGTCGGCATCCTGTTGATAGAAAGAAAATGTCTGTAAAAAGCAGGAATGGCCGTTATGCAAGAACAGTCTGGAGAGTATTAAAGCAGTACCAGGGCGCAGCATTGATAGAGGTTACCCTGGATACAGGGAGGACCCATCAGATAAGAGTCCATTGCGCCGCGATTGGTCACCCTGTGATTGG
>JAUVKE010000529.1 GCA_030592105.1 Desulfobacteraceae bacterium | reverse complement strand
TAATTTTTGAAAGCTCCATGTCGATGGGGTATTCATCAGGCCGGTATTTCTTCATATTAAGCTGTCTGGAGACCAGATTTACAATCTGGGCTCCGCTGACTATCCCCTCGGTAACCAGAAACTGCCCCAGTTTCATATTGCTCTTTTTGTGGTCAACAATGGCCTGGCTGAGCTGCTCTTGTGTCAACAAGCCGCCTTCCACAAGCATTTGACCCAGTTTCTTTTTATGTCTCAATCTATCTTCTCATAATAAAATTAAAAAATTTAAGGAGCCGTTAAAAAAGGAAAGGATCGGCAAAAAAAACAGTCTCCTCATCCCAAAAAGATACGATCTTTCCATTTGGAGCTATCAATGGGGGCAGATCGGCCAATCTGTTCCCCGCAGAAGTTTCGTCCATAAAGCGCTCTTTAAGCACAAGCACAAATTTCAAGCCTTCTCTGCTGTTCCAGTAAGGGATCAGCCGGATCGGTGGAACTTTGCTGGAAACAGAATACGATCTTAACAGTCTCAAGCCGTCTTTAAGATTATTATTTTTTCCTATTTCCACCCACCTGCAATTTTCAGCCAAAGGCTTTACCGGCACGGCAATAGCGGGAAAAAAGATTGCCTCGCCTATGCCTATGCTGTCTGGATTGTCGATATGCGGGTTGGCCTCCGACACCTCCTTTAAATAGTATGAATTAAAAATACCGTATACGTTCTGGATCATTTGCCCTAATGTCTCTTTTTTTTTGATCGCAACCCGTCCTAAAATCTTAAACCCGTATCTGTCTCCCGGCTCCTTGTCGGGGCCTGCAATTACAGGCTTATTATTATCAATATTTTTAATATCAACTTTAATATCAGCAACAGTTATTCCCGCATCCTCTGTTTTAATTGAACTGTTATCGATCAGTTTCAAAGACGGTCTGGCCGTCATAATATGCTCGGCTATAAGGTCATCATCCTGTTTTTTGATTTTATGCGGATCGGGTTGAGGCACATTTTTTTTAAGATTTATTTTTACCGGTTCTTCTGCTTTCCATGGCGCCGGAATTTTCAGGCCGTTAAGGGCGAATCCGGCAACGACTGCCGCTAAAACCAGCAGGATAAAGGCAGTCGCCTTGCGCCGTCTTTTTATCGGCTTTAAAAATGACCTGTTTGCACATGAACGTACCAGAAACCAGCCCGCACGGGACCGATTCTGAATAATCATGGTCATTATACATTGATGGCACAGAGTCACAATCTTCCGGGGGTATCCTCCCGTGGCTCGATATATCGCCCAAAAAGCTGGAAAACTGAATATAGCCGCGTTATTTTCAGATCTTCCCGCCTGTTTTATCCGAAATCGGATCATCTGCCTTGTATCTTTAAAATTTAACGGTTCCAGCAGGTGATACAGATTAACCCTGTCCCCCAAATTGGCATGTTCTTTTAAAACATTTTCAAATTCCTTTTGAGCAAAAATGATTATTTGAAGCAGTTTATACTCGTTGGTTTCAAAATTAAGAAATTCACGCAGAATTTCAAGGCAAAAAAGAGGGATCTTTTGTCCTTCGTCTATAATCAGGATCACGGTCTTTTGTTCATCCACTCCTCGTTGGAAAAGAT
>JAUVKE010000337.1 GCA_030592105.1 Desulfobacteraceae bacterium | reverse complement strand
TGGTGCAGGTTTTCTTTATACAGCACAGTGCTGGGGCATAAATTTTGGTTTTACAAAGGATGATGCCGGTGATATCGAATATGCATTTATGATAGACTTATATGGACTTGGCGGGTTTGGCAAGGAAAGTATTATAAAAAGCAGAATAGAAAATGTATTTGAAAGAAAATAGAATAAATTAGCGATATGGTTTAAAGAGTTGTAAAGTGAAATCGTAGTAATGGCTGTAGTAATATAATATTTTAATAACTGTTTAGTTCCAGATATACTTGAGGAGAAATTATATGGATTTCGAAATTTCAAAAGAGCATGAGATGATAAGAAAGGAAGTCAGACGTTTTGCCATGAATGTTATTGCACCACAGGCAGAGGAGATGGACAGGAATAAAAAAATGCCTATTAATATTGTTGAACAGATGGGGGAACTTGGCTTTATCGGAATCCCTTTTCCGGAAGAGTACGGTGGTACTGGAGGCGACTGGGTTGGTGCACATATTTGTCTTGAAGAGCTGGCACGGGCAGATCTTGCAGTTTCCGGAATTCTCGATGCATCATGCAGCCTTATAGGACAGGAACTTATTATGTTTGGCACTGAAGAGCAAAAAAAACGGTGGCTGATACCGTTGCTTGAGGGCAAAACCACTACTGGATTTGCACTCACTGAATCTAATTGCGGCTCTGATACAAGCGCTCTTGAGACAACTGCTGTTTTGGATGGCAATGAATGGGTAATAAACGGAACCAAACAATTTATTTCATTTATTGCGCTGGAAAATGCTTCAATGTGTGTTGTTGCGGCTGTTAAAGGAGTAGACAAAAAAGGGAAGAACATAATAGCAACTTTTATTGTTCCAAAAGATAATCCCGGAATGGTAGTAAGTAAAAATTACAATAAAATGGGCATGAGAGCTTGTCCCGCAAGTGAGCTTGTTTTCACGGATTGCAGAATCCCTGAAGAGAATCTTTTAGGTGATCCGGACCGCGGGCTGGCTCAGCATTTAATCGTACTGGAAACAGGTCGTATTACCGCAGCAGCCATGTGTGTTGGTACAGCTCAGGCCTGTCTGGATGAATCACTGAAATATGCAAAAGAGCGCACACAATTCGGCCAGCCAATTTTTAATTATCAGGCAATTCAATTTAAACTCTCTGATATGGCAATGTCAATAGAACTGGCAAGAAATCAGTACCTGAAGGCTGCATGGTTAAAGGATAATGGACGACCCCATACTTTTGAAGCTACAGTTGCAAAATTATATGCATCAGAGATGCTGGAAAAAGTTAGCAGTGATGCTGTACAGATTCATGGTGGGTCGGGGTATATGGACGAGTGTCCGGTATCAAGATATTATAGAGATGGCCGGTGCATGCAGATATTGGAAGGAACATCCGAAATCCTTCGAATGCTTATAGCTCGTTCGCTTTGATGAAGATTCAGATGTTGTTTTTTTATTATCAACGTTCATGCTTTGATGCACTCGTAAAAAGTCCCAACATTTTATTTTGACCACAACATATAGATATTTTATCTGTTTGTTAATCAATCTGTTGTGGCAGGAAATCGATTTTTAGATTTTTTACGAGACCATCATGCTTTAATTTGGCACAATAAAAGATGAAAGATAACTTTTTCGGAATTTGATTTAGAGCAATAACTTGTTTTATGTATATTTTATCAGGAGGTTTTTTACAGGTGAAATTATGGAAAAAATACTGGCAAAAATAGATCAAATAACATCAGATCCATATAAATATGTATCTCATATAAAAAATGAAACAGGTAAAAAAATAGTCGGATGTTTTCCCATGCATGTTCCTGAAGAGCTTGTTCATGCTGCTGGAATTATTCCTGTGGTGATCTGGCGGGGGAATGAGCTGGTTACACTGGGTCATGCGCATGTTCCGCCATATAACTGTGGTATTACCAGAACATTTGTTGATGACGCTGTGCGGGGAAAACTTCAATTTATGGATGGAATGGTTTTTCATGTAAGGCAGTGTCTTCAGGCTGGAGAGTTTCCTCTTATTATGGAAAGAAATGTTAAGCCTGCTTACATGGGAATTTTATATCTTCCGCCTCTTTATGAAGGTGAAGCAGTTAATTCATTTTTAATTGATGATTTAAACGCATTTAAAGCATCACTGGAAAAATTTTCAGGCAAAAAAATAACTGACGATGATCTTATGAAGAGTATTGAAATATATAACGAAAACCGGGCACTTCTGGAAAAGATTTATGAGATAAGAAGGGAAAAACCGGAGGTATTAAAAGCCAAAGAAGTTATGAAAATAGTATGGTCAAGCATGTTGATGCCCAAAGAAGATAATAATGAACTTTTAAAAGAACTTATCATAAAAATGGAAAAAAAGGATATCAGGTCAGAACCGGACAGGCTCAGAGTAATCCTCGTGGGTTCTCTTTGTCAGACCATGAATTTTGATATTTTTGATATTATGGAAGATTTGGGTATGATCATTCCCGATGATGATCTTTATGTGGGGTCAAGATATTTTGCAAATCAAATAGATACCACTGAAAAAGACCCGATAAAAGCAATAGCCGGCAGATATCTCCAAAAGACGCCGCTATGCCCGACCAAGAGTGTATGGGAGATACACTGGGCCACCGGAGCAATGGAAAAGATGAGGCGTAATAAGGCAAAAGGGATTATCAGTGTTATAATAAAATACTGTCCTCCCCATGCAACTTATTATCCTGATTTTAAAGCTGTACTGGCTGAAGAAGGAGTGCCTGAAATGATGATACAGATGGAACATGAGGTGATTTCCTTTGAGTCTTTAAAAACCAGGCTTCAGTCATTTACAGAGATTATAGGAGGTGTTTAATGGATACGAAATATAAGATAAATCGTCTTGAAGCAACAAACAGTATCAGGCCGCTGGTCGACAAACACTGGCAGGGATTAAGAACAGCCAAAGAGAAGGGAGAGCTTGTAGGGTGGGCATCTGGCCCAAGTTTTATCTTTCCATATGCCATGGGAATGAAATGTCATTTTATGGCCGGCTATGCTTCCTATTGCGGAGGCATCGGTGCTGCCGCTGAATTATTAAAAGCAGCAGAAAGCATAGGAGACCTCGGAGAAACATGTTCTTATCACCGGCTTCATACGGGTATGGTAGAAGCGATATTAAAAGATATCCCAATAAATGAACAGGCAAAACTTCCCATGCCGGATCTGATGGTCTGCGGAAGATATTGTACAGAGCAGGCTCATTATTCAGAAGCATTTTACAGGAAACTTGGAATACGTATTCTTCCACTGGAAATTCCATTTGTTTTCAGAAAAGAGGAC
>JAUVKE010000542.1 GCA_030592105.1 Desulfobacteraceae bacterium | reverse complement strand
GGATGTATTGATAAAACTCTCCAGAGGTGATCTTCTCCAGTACATGGAACTTGGCGGATGGTTCAGGAAAATAGATGATCCGATTCTGCTTGAGTTTTTAAAGGTATGGGGCAGGATAGAGGTGGAGGGTCATGATCGTGCCAGAGTTCAGAAAGAGCTTGTTCGGCATTATCAAACCCTTGACAGACGAATTAATGATCACCTTGGATATCTTGCTGAAGTATATATGGCGCAGATTTTATGGAACGGACAAAGAAAAACTCTGGCCGGCCGGTTTTTTCACAGCAATGAAGATGTGACATTACCCTGGCGTTTCATATATATAAGACATCGAACCAGACTTGGAGCGGCAAAAGAGATGGAGATTAATGTCGAAGCGGCAGCAGCAAAGGAGCACTGGATATGTGAAAGCAAATGGTGGCATGGCCGGAAGGTTGGTCATGCTGAGGTGGAATCTCTCCTGCGAAAGGCCGAAGCTCTGCGGGAGGCGGAAGGCGAAGGTCTTGAGACGATGAGAGTCTGGTTTTTTGCTCATGATGGTTTTACAAACAAAGCAGAAGATCTCATGATGGAAAAGGGTGTGCTCTGGTCAGTAAGGGAAGATCTGGACGGTCTGCTTGAGTCTGTTGGGTTGAGGCGTTTGCCAAACATAGTAAACAAGAAGGAGGTTGAAAAAAGTGGGATTTGACACCTCCAAAAATTCTTCAGCAATTCCAATTATAGTTTTCAGCGTATTTTATGCAACGGACATCATGATGGCTGAAATTGTGTGAAAGCGTAGTGCTTCTGCAAATATTCAGATAGTATTAAGCCAATCAGCGAATGAAAAAAAAATAACAGCGAGGATTCTATGAATAAAAAAATCAAGGGATTTTCATCTATCATTATTTTTCTTTGTCTGATTTTTTCACTTCCAGCTTTTGCCGAAATCGTCAAATACGAATATGACGGTCTTCATCAGAGCAATTGCATCAAAATTTTAAAGATTAAGTAATCTTTTGAGATAATTATTATCCCATCCTGCTCGTAACCTTTTTGTATGTACTCCAGTTTTCATAATAGTCTTTTCTTGCTGTCTTTCATGTTTTGTTGTGCCCAACAGGGCATGGAGGTTATATTAAAATTCATCATTCAAAAATTGCCTTGACAATAATTATATATACTAATATAAATTATTTTTTATAAGTTTTACTGTAAATCGTACAATGGCGTACGATTTTTTTTTGAGAAAGACAAAGGTGTCTTATCCTGTTCAGGATAGACGCCTTTTTTTGTTTTTATAACTGTTTCAGGGAGTTTAAGGGTACACATACTTCAGCAATCCGACAACCCCTGGCTTCTGTTAATTAATGATATTAGTTAAGGAGAGATAAAATGAGATTTTCAAAAAGTAATGATGTACTTGGAACCACGAATCGTGGCAATCCGGCTGAATCCAGTCTGTGCACCCTTTGCACGGCAGACTGCCAGGGCAAATGTGAAACATGGTTATCAAGTATGGTTGGTCGTAAACT
>JAUVKE010000466.1 GCA_030592105.1 Desulfobacteraceae bacterium | reverse complement strand
GTAGCAGGACCAATTCCAGCACCCCTTGAATAAATACCTGCAAACAACGGTAAAACCGTACACGAACAAACCGCCAGAACGGTTCCGGAAACAGAGGCAACAGAATAAGACAGGATTTTTTTTGCCTGGGAGCCAAAATATTTAAGAACAGAAGCCTGTGAAACAAACACCGATATGGCGCCTGCGATGAAAAAAGCCGGTATAAGGCAGGTTAAAACATGCTTACGTGCATATTCCTGCAGCATCATAAATGCTTCAAAGCCGGATTGTCGAATGATGGGATGGCTCCATGGTATGTAATAACTGGCCAGAAAAATTAAAATAATCCATATTAGTTTTGTACGTTCTTTCATTTTAAATGCCTGTTTTTAATTAAAAAATAATCATGACTACTTATGTAGTCAGGCTAAAGCTGTTTAGACTGAAGGCTGAAGGGGTCAGAAAAGCACGATTGCTGTACTTTGGCAGAATGAGATTTTTACACCAAACATGGCTTCAAAATGCACTTTTTCCTAACAGTCTTCAGCCTATCCACCTGAGTAGTTACAAATAATCAGGTTTTTATATTTATACATAGTTATACGGACATATAGTGAAGAAAAAATTTTATTGCCTGCACAGCTCTTCCCTGTTTAAAAAAGGTATTTTTTCCACTAATTTGGCAATTTCCGGGTCATCTTCCAGCCAGTGCTTGAGATTTCCCATAATACTTGCTACATAGGGACTGTTTACTCCATCTGTAAGATGGTAGTTGACCCACAGGCCGTCTTTATGATAATCGACCAGGCCAGCTTCTTCCAAAATTTTTAGATGTTTGGATGCATTAGGCTGGGATATTTCCAGAACAGCCTGCAGCTCACAGACACACATGGTTTTGTGCTGCAGCATCTTTATGATTTTGACTCGATTCTGGTCGGAAAGCGCTTTCATTACCTTTATAAATGATTTCATTTACAACCCCCTATATTCCTTTTTGGTAATATAGTGATTTCCTTTTAACATGTCAAGCATGTTTTATAGTTTCTTAAAAAGTCCGAAGATTTCCCATTCCTTTAATCTCCTTCCGCCAGGGGAGGGAAAACCAGACTTTTTACAAAGGCAGCAAGTTTTTAAGAAAGTTTTTTTTATTTGAGTTGTTTAACCATATAAAGAAGAGATCGCCAAAGCGGCATGATAGCCAGACAGTTCTCAAAGAGACCTTTACAAAACGGCACTTTTTGCCCGATTTCTGCGTCAGGCTCAAATTTCAATCCTCAAAATATTCTATATATTCCTGTGGTTAAAATTTTCGCCTTCCTTGAACTCGAACAAAAATTACCATTTTTCAAAGGTCTCTCAAGTTAACCAATGAAGAACTTTTCCAGTCTAAATTCGGACGTTAAATTGATCAAAGCTATCGGTGATGGTGATCATAAGGCATTCGAGCGTCTGACAGACCGGTATAAAAACGCACTATATAATTTTGTTTATCGTTATATTGGGGACATGCCTGCTGCTGAAGAAGTGACCCAGGAGGTTTTTTTAAGAATATACCGGGCAGCCCCTAAATTCAAGGTGATAGAAAACGCAAAGGTTTCAACATGGATATTTAAAATAGCTTATAACCTTTCTATGAACGAGTTAAAACGCCGGAAACGATATTTACGTTTACTAAATGATCATGCCGGTGAAAAAGAAATGGTTGATATAACACAGGCTCTGGAATCAATTGAAAACCGGGAACTGATAGAAACCGTATTGTCGGAATTAAGGCTGATCCCGGAAAATCAGAGGGCAGCATTGCTTCTCAAGGTAAACCAGGAACTTTCCTATCGTGAAATCAGCGAGGTTTTAAATGTTTCCGTATCAAGCGTGGAGATGTTGATCTTTAGAGCGCGCAGCCATTTGAAACAACATATTAACAGGGAACACAAGAGGTGAGAACATGAAATGTAGAGAAATTCAAGAAAAGTTATCTGCTTACATAGATAAAGAGTTAAATCCAGACCAGTTTGAGAATGTAACTCAACATCTGGTATACTGCTCTGAGTGCAGGTCGGAATTAGAGGCTTTGCAAAAAGTCGATACGGTTTTAGATAATGCACCGCTTTACAATGTACCTGCAAAGTTTTCCGAAAAACTAATGCAGGAAATACACATAACATCTTCATCAACCGAAAACTTAAATATTATAAACCTGATATTTGCACCGGTCACAAAATTCTTTTTGAACTTT
>JAUVKE010000098.1 GCA_030592105.1 Desulfobacteraceae bacterium | reverse complement strand
TTTACGACCTCTTATCTGTGAGTTTTTCATGGTTTAATCAGATTATACCTGCTGCCGTACATATCAGCTGAATAGTTACGCAAAAATAAAAGAAAAATATGAATAATTTTAATTAAAACCTATTCTTTTCCATTTTCTTCCTGCAGTAAAGCCTTGCGGCTTAGCCGTATTTTCCCTTTATTAATATCTAGCACCTTGACTTTAACAAGGTCACCCTCTTTTAGGATATCTGTAACCTTTTTAACACGATGGTGGGCAAGCTCGGAAATATGGCACAATCCGTCAGTCCCAGGGAGAACCTGTACAAAGGCGCCAAAATCCATAATCTTTACAACCTTCCCCTCATAGATCTCTCCAATTTCAGGTTCAGCTACAATCTGTTTTATCATCTCCAGTGCAGCATCTGCTGATTCTTTGGAAACCGCTGAAATTTTTACTTTCCCGTCATCATCAATATCTATCTTAACACCTGTTTCACTCTGAATGGATCTTATAACCTTTCCACCGGGCCCGATTATATCACGTATTTTATCAGGGTTGATATTAATGGCAATATTCTTAGGCGCATGTGGAGATATTTCCTCGTGGGGAACTTTCATGGTTTCAAGCATTTTATCAAGTATATGAAGACGCCCAGCCCGAGCCTGCTCAAGGGCCTTTTGCAGTACATCTTTTGAAAGCTCACGAATTTTTATATCCATTTGCAGAGCTGTTATCCCTTTACTGGTCCCAGCCACCTTAAAATCCATATCCCCTGCATGGTCTTCATCTCCAAGAATATCGGATAAAATAACTACTTCATCCCCCTCCTGTACAAGCCCCATGGCGATCCCCGAAACTGGAGCCTTGATTGGAACCCCCCCATGCATAAGAGCCAGGGTACCGGCACAAACTGTCCCCATTGAAGATGAACCATTCGATTCCAGAACCTCAGATACAATACGAATTGTATAGTCAAAATCATCCTTTAAAGGGAGAACACGTTCCAAAGCCCGTGTGGATAACCCTCCATGGCCTATATCCCTGCGGCTCGGGCCGCCTATCCTTTTTGTTTCTCCAACTGAATAAGGGGGAAAATTATAATGAAGCATAAAAGCCCTGAATTCTTCTCCTGCCAGGGTCTCCACACGCTGTTCGTCCTGGCCTGACCCAAGGGTCATAACCCCAAGCACCTGGGTCTCCCCCCGGGTAAAAAGAGCACTCCCATGGGGTCTTGGCAAAATTCCGGTTTCGCATGAAATATGCCTTATTTCATCAAACCTTCTCCCGTCTATTCTCCGTTTTTCATTAAGAACAAGACCTCGGATGACAGATTTTTCCATCTCCTCGAAAAAACCATATATTTCGTCTTTACGATCAGGATATTCATTTTCGAGATTTTTTATGACCTCTGCCTTGAGAGCTCTAATTGCTTTTCGTCGCTCTATCTTTGTGGGAATACAAATTGCTTCTTTTAAATCGGCAAGTGCCATTGATTTAATTGCAGCACCCAATTCTAAATCTTTTACAGGGGAAACAAAAGACCGTTTCTGCAGACCTGCTGCCTTTTTAAGCTCAACTTGCAAATCTATAATGGGTTGCAGCTGGGTATGTCCGAAAAAAATTGCATCAAGCAAATCAGCTTCACTTACAACATCACACCCACCCTCAACCATGACAACGCCGGTTTTAGAGCCTGCTACAATGATATTAAAATCAGCATTTTCACATTCGCTGATCGTAGGATTTACCAATAATTCACCATTCACCCGTGCCACCCTGACACCGGCTATTGGTCCATCAAAAGGAATATCGGAAATTTCCAATGCTGCTGAAGCCCCAACCATGGCAAGCATATCCGGATCATTATCCATATCCATGGAAAGAACCGTTGCTATGATCTGAATTTCATTGAAATAGCCTTTAGGGAAAAGAGGTCTTATGGGTCTGTCAATCAACCGTGATGTTAATGTCTCCTTTTCACTCGGCCTTCCAATCTCGCGCCTGAAATAGTTTCCCGGTATCCGGCCTGCTGAATATATTCTTTCCTGATACTCAACAGTCAAAGGCAAAAAATCGACTTTCCGTTCCTCAGCAGAGGAGACCACTGTAACTAAAACAATGGTCTGCCCATATTGAACCAACACAGCGCCAGAAGCCTGTTTGGCCAACTTACCGGTCTGGATGCTCATAACTTTGCCACCGACTTCAGCGTCGAATGATATTTCCATATTATTTCCCATGTGTCTTCATATATAAATTTTCAAATAAACAATTTCAGAAAGATAAACGATAAAATCTGCCGAAAGCATGCTGGTAGTGCGTCGATCAAAATTTTAAGCGATAATAGAGTGAAATTATTTATATAAAAATCTATAAAAATTATTCTATCTTCTTAGCCCCAGCGTTTCAATAATTGTTCTGTAACGTGGCACATCATTACCTTTAACGTAATCTAAAAGTCTGCGACGTTTACCCACCAGTTTTAGTAATCCTCTCCTGGAGTGATGATCCTTTTTATGAATTTTTAAATGATCGGTGAGATAAGAAATACGATGCGTCAAAAGACCAATTTGCACCTCAGGCGAGCCAGTATCAGTTTCGTGAAGCTTATAATCATCTATAAGTTTTCTCTTGTCATAGGTTAAACGACCCATTTTCTTTAATACCTCCTTCTTATATTATATTTCAATTAAAAACACAGCAATATTTAAATTTATTTGTATTCTCATCATCAGGTTCCAGAATACTTAAAAGATTATTATTTTTATCTACAACCTTTATAAAAGCATCTTCATTACAAACAGGAAAATTTTTAAAATCATCCGATGACAATAAAACACCATGCATAATTTTATTTACCAAAATTTCTTCAGCAACATAACAGGGGAGAGCAGGAAGAGAATCAGACATCCCTATCAGCATTTCCGATAAAATATCATCCCTCCCGACACATATACACTTTTTCTCAATATCTGGCAAATTATAGGCGTTATTTATGGAAAACCCACTGTTTTCAACCCTTTTTAACTCTTTAATATGCCCTCCGCATCCAAAAACAGACCCAATATCATGCCCCAGGGTTCTTATATATGTCCCTGGTGAACAGGAAACTTCAAAACGTATAAAGGGTAGTTTAACATGAAGGATTTTCATACTGGAAACAAAAACATACCTGGCAGGCTTTTTAACGGGGCAACCCTTTCTTGCAAGTTTGTAAAGGGGTACTCCATTATGCTTTAGCGCGGAATAAACAGGAGGTTCCTGTTTGATTCTACCGACAAACTGCTTAAAAACTCTTTTTAATTCATCTTCAGAAAAATTTATATTCCCGCAGGTTGAAATTATTTTTCCTGTGGAATCCTGAGTATCTGTTGTCACACCAAGATGCAATAGAGCTTCATACTTTTTGTGGCCTTTCAAATAAAAACGGGAAAGCCTTGTAGCATTATTTATACAACAAATCAAAACACCCGTTGCAAAAGGATCGAGAGTGCCTGTATGCCCTACTTTTCTTACCTTAAAACACCTTTTCACGGCAGCCACAACCGCTGCAGAAGAAATGTCTAAAGGCTTATCTATAATAATAACTCCACTCGGTTCATTATGCTGCATAAAAAAAATACCTACAAAAGAGTCTGTGCTATATTATCAAGTTCAGCCTTTAAAGCCGGAAGCAGCAACTGAGTTTCAAAGCCTGCAGCGGTACGGTGACCTCCTCCCCCGAAAACTGAGGCGATTTTTGCGACATCCACAGTCCCGTCTGAACGAAGACTCACATGAAAAGAATGGGTGTCAACCTTTTCCTCTGCTTCCTGAATCAAGACTGCGACTTTAATATCTTCAATAATTTTTGCATAATCTATAAGGTCATTCCCATCCTCTATTCTGGTACCGGTAGCTCTAAACATTTCCTGGGTCAAAAACATAATCGAAAGTTTTCCATTTTCAGAAATTTCTATTGTATTTAATGCCAAATTCAAAAGTCTGATCCTGCCCAGAGAATAGCGCCCATAAACCTTTTGTGCTATATGATAAGGCTCTGCACCCAGAAGCACCATTTCTTCACAAATTTTAAAGGCAGCACTATTTGTATTGCAAAACCTGAATGACCCGGTATCAGTCAATATGCCCGTATAGATAGCAGATGCCACAGATTTACTTATGGGGATAGCCAGCCTTTTAATCAGACGATAAACAATTTCCGCAGTTGCACAGGCCTGGGTATCTATTAATCGAAAAGTTCCAAAACGATTATTTGTAATATGATGATCTATATTGATGAGAACAGGAATACAGGAGAGTGTATCACTGACACTCCCCGTTCTTTCAGGATTACTGCAGTCAAGAACAATTGCGGTATCATAACAGGCTGCGTTTTTTATGGTATGAACAACACGATCCACAGAAGGGATAAATTTATAAACAGCTGGAATGGGACTTTCTGTATAAAGAGATGTTTCTTTATTCAAAGCCGTAAGAGCAAATCCCATAGCAATCAGTGACCCAATTGCATCCCCGTCAGGATGAATATGGGTTGTCACAAGAACTTTATTGCTCTTCTTCAGCTGTTCTATTATCAGGTCCATCTTTCTTTTTTATACTATCAAGGATCTTATCTATTTTAGATCCATAATCAAAGGTTTCATCATAATAAAATTTAAGTTCAGGCATATAACGCAGGCCAAGTTTTCCTGCAAGTATACGCTTAAAATATCCACATGCTTTGTCAAATCCTTTTTTGGCTTCTGCCTTCTCTTTTTTACTTCCCAAAAGAGAAAAATATACCCGTGCATATCTTAAATTCTGCGATAATTTAACCCCTGTTATTGTAGCAGAAGTGATACGCGGATCATTAATCTTTTTATGTAAAAGATCTGACAAAACTTTTTGTATTTGACCACTAATTCTGTCTGAACGTACAAAAGGCTTCATAGATTGATAACCTCCATTTTCACCGGCCTTATTTTTCACCGGCCCAAGGTTATTTCCACCATTTTAAAAAGTTTACAACCCTAAAGGTAACTTCTCAATGTATAAGGGATACAGATAAAACAAAAAATCCAACAGGTGGTAATAATTTAGTACACCTTAAGGCAGATAATAACGTATAGATTGTCAAATAATTACCCGATTTTAAAAATTGGCACAAGGCCAGATGGAGGAAGGCGTATTGTAATACGCAGGCGACGATAACGCAGTGAAATTATTTATATGACAATCTATAGCAATTTTTTTTCAAAAATCTATACTGCCTGCGCCTTGATTTCTTCCATATAAAAACACTCTATAAAATCACCTGTCTTTATATCATTATAATTTTCAATACCAATACCGCATTCAAATCCGGTGAGCACTTCTTTGACATCATCCTTAAAACGTCTTAATGATGATATCTTCCCTTCATATATTACTATCCCTTCTCTAAGCAGACGAACACTTCGGATCCGTTCGATTTTCCCGTCTGTGATATAAGATCCTGCAATGGATCCGATTTTAGGAATATGAAATACTTCCCTGATTTCAGCTGTACCAAGTACATGTTCTTTAAATGTTGAAGGCATCAATCCTATTATGGCATTTTCAATATTCGCTATGAGATCATAAATAATATTATAAAAGCGCATATCAACATGCTCTTCTGCTGCGATGGCACGTACCTTGGCATCGGGACGAACATTAAAACCTACAATAATAGACTCAGACACAACTGCCAGTGAAACATCAGACTCTGTCACCGTACCTGTTGCAGAATGTATAACATTAATTTTAACATTTTCATTGGAAAGCTTTAACAATGAATCGATTATAGCCTCAATTGAACCATGAACATCTGCCTTGATTATAAGATTGAGATTAACCACCACACCTTTACTTAACTTCTCATAAAGTTTCTCAAGGCTCATCTTGCTGGTTTTGGCCAATTCCTTTGCTCGCTGCTTTTGAGCCCTGTGGGCACTGACCTGTTTTGCACTCTTCTCATCCAGAACAGCAATCAGTTCATCTCCGCAATTGGGCACCCCGGCAAGCCCTGTTATCTCAACAGGAAGGGAGGGGCCAGCAACATCAATAACGTCTCCAAGATCATTCATAAGAGAACGTATTTTCCCAGAACGAATTCCACACACCACAGGCTCTCCGGCATGAAGAGTCCCCTGCTGTATGAGTACCGTGGCCACGGGTCCCCGGCCAGGATCTAATCTGGATTCAACAATATAACCCCTAGCCAGTCGATCCGGATTTGCCTTTAAATCCCGCATCTCTGCCTGAAGAAGCACAATTTCCAGCAAATCATCAATCCCGGTTCCCACCTTGGCAGATACATTAACAAAAACAGATTCTCCCCCCCAATCATCAGGAGCCAAACCGGCTTCTGCAAGTTCACGCTTAACACGTTCGGGATCCGCCCCGGGCTTATCAATTTTATTAACAGCAACAATTATGGGAACATCGGCCGCCTTTGCATGGCTTATAGCCTCAAGTGTCTGGGGCATAACACCATCATCTGCCGCCACAACAAGAATTACCATATCGGTTACTCCTGCCCCCCTTGAACGCATAGCTGTGAAAGCTTCATGGCCAGGGGTATCCAGAAAAGCAACCTTTCCCTTATCGGTCTCTACGCTATATGCACCAATATGCTGGGTAATTCCCCCTGCTTCAGTATCAGTTATCCTGGCTTTGGTTTTCCGAATCGTATCAAGGAGGGAGGTCTTCCCATGATCCACATGCCCCATAATGGTAACCACAGGTGGCCTTGTAACCATATTGCCCGAATCGACATCTTCTGTATTTAAAATAATTTCTTCTTCAAAAGATGCTTTTTCAAGCTCGTACTTAAACTCTGCAGCCACAATAGATGCGGTATCAAAATCTATGGTCTGGTTTACAGTGGCCATAACACCCATAGCCATCAGCTTGGCGATCATTTCATTGGCCTTTATGCCCATGCGTCTTGCCAAATCGGATAAGGTAATAGTCTCATCAATCTTTATTCTTCGTTTGATTGCCTTGGGTGTTGTTATAAGAGTCTTTTGTCCAGTGACTATTTTCTTCCCCTTAAAAGGCTTTTTTCTTTTCTTACCCTTTTTCCCCTTGGAATAAAGGGCATTTCCCTCAATCACCTCTTTTTTCTTAAAGGTAATTTTTTTCTTGCTCCAGTTAATATCTTTCTTGGGATCTTTTAGCCTCGACTCTTTTTCGGATTTTTCAGGCTTTTGCGCTTTTTGCTTTGCAGAAAAATTTTCATTGGGCTTAAACTGTTTTTCCCCTTTTTTCTCTCCACGCTTAAATCCTGACCTGGAAGCTGACTTAGAGACTGATTTAGAGGGTGCGCTCACAGATTTTTTTTCTACTTTTTTAACATGATCAGGAAGTTTAATAATCTTTGCTGGAGCATCTTTTACTATTTTTTTCTTTGCTCTCTTATGTTTAGGCCCTTTATCCGTGGACAAAGGCTTCTTCTTTTTAGGCAACTTCTCTTCTATTTTTTTTGGGGCTGCCGGTTGATCGACATCCACTTTTTCTTGAGCTAACAGTCGGTCTACCTCCGCATCTTTTTTCTTTGCCACTTTTTTTTCAGATTTTTCCTTTTGCATGTCGGTTTCAAGATCTTTTTTATCTTCTCTTCGTCTTGGCTCCTCTTTTTCCTCATTTTCTTGCTGAGAAGCCTGCTTAGTGACTGATCCTTCCTCCATCAAAGGGGGAACCTCACCATCACCTAACCTGGCTGGCTGTTCTAAATCATTATTTTTTTCCGGAGGCAACAGCGCTTTCGAGCTATCAGGCTCCTCAGGAACCTTCACAGAACTCTCCTCAACCTCCACAGATTTTTTCCGCCTGCGTCTTATGACAGTACCCTTCACACGTTTTTCATCCACGGCCTTTTTATCCCCAAAAAAATTTGCCTTGATCTGTGGAAGCATTTCTATATCAATGGTTGTCATATGACTCTTAACGGGAATACCCATAGCTATTAATTTTTCTATAAGAGCTGTGTTAGTGGTATTAAATTCTCTGGCAAGTTCATAGACTCTAAGCTTTGGCTTTGCCACTTATCTCCCCCCCGATCCATAGATTGTCATATAATTAATTTCACAAGGCCGGAGGGAGGAAGGCGTATGTAATACTCCGACGACCGATAACGCAATGAAATTATTTATGTGACGGTCTATAACCTCTTAATCGTTTAGATTTAATTCATCATCGGCTCTTTTATTATTTCCCGATGTATCTTCATCAGCATCATCTGTTTCATCAGCGTCTGGTTCATCGGCATCTGTTTCATCGGCATCTGCATCATCTGTTTCATCAGCATCTGTTTCATCGGCATCTGCTTCATCTGTTTCATCAGCGCCTGCTTTATCGGCATCTGCTTCATCTATTTCATCAGCGCCTTCTTCATCGGCATCTATTTCATCAGCCTCTGCTTCATCGGCATCTGTTTCATCGGTTTCATCAGCGCCTTCTTCATCGGCATCTATTTCATCAGCCTCTGCTTCATCGGCATCTGTTTCATCGGTTTCATCAGCGCCTTCTTCATCGGCATCTATTTCATCAGCCT
>JAUVKE010000207.1 GCA_030592105.1 Desulfobacteraceae bacterium | reverse complement strand
GTAAAGCCGGAGACTATGGATGCATACCCTGCGCTGTCGAGCATCTCTAAAGAGGGGAGTCTTTTTAAAAAAAACCTGTGCTTTTTTGTCTTTATAGCATGCTCCTGGAGAAGATACAAAATACCGACTCCACAGGCCAGGGCAAATGCAGATTCACCAATAAAAATTGTAATTATATGTAATATAAGCCAGAAATTTTTAAAAAGAGTATCAACCGTGGCGATTTCGGAGGGAAAGCAGCTCCCGGCAGCAGTTATAACTGTAACAAGGGGAGCAGCATATATTCCAAGAATTTTGAGATTATATTTTTTTTGAAACAGGAGAAAAACACCGGCAATGGTCCACCCTGTAAAAATAAGTGTCTGGCCAAGATTTAAAACCGGAATAACCCCAAGGGCTTTAATCCCGGAAAAAATATTAAAACAGTGGAACAAAAAACCGGCAACAAAAAGATAATAGCCTGTTTTTTGTAAATTATCTTTTTGAAGAAAAAAATAAAAAAGATACCCTGTCATACTTAAAGTATAAAACAGAATTGCAGCCAGGATTATAAAATCCATTCCCCATTCCTAAGATTTTTGAAGAAACCCCGAAAAATCACCTTAATTTATCCAATTTATATTCACTTCCGAAAAGCTCTTCAAGCAAAAGGTCAATATCATCTCTTTCTTTTTCCCTGATCATTTCAACCAGCCCTTTATCAAGAACTGTGCTGAAAAGTTTTTTATGCGTTTCGGGATCATGACTTTTTTTTAATAATTTTTTGCGTATGCTTCCCAGCAGCTGCAAAAGGACAACATACTCTTCTCCAAACTTATTTTCAAGTTCCTTCCTTAATTTTTTTGCCAGTGCAGGGCTCTCCCCTGAAGTCGAAATTGCAATGATCAGATCGCCCCTGTCCACAACAGCGGGAAGAATAAAGCTGGAATCTTTTGAGCTGTCAGCAACATTGCACAACAAATTCTGCTCTTTTGCCATGGCAGCAATTTTACAGTTAAGAAGATTATTATCCGTGGCCGCGACCACCAGAAAAATTCCATTTAAATCTCTGTCGGCAAACCGGCGCTTTTTTAATATAATGGCACTCTCCTGCCATAAATCGTTTAAAGTCTTTGTTACGTCAGGGCTTACAACAGTAACACAGGCACCGCATTTGAGAAGGGTTTTTACCTTTCGGGCGGCCACTTCCCCCCCCCCTGTAACCAGACATTCTTTTTGCCGTACATCAAGATTTACAGGATAATATTTCATAAACCATACTGCTTCGCCTTTTAAGGCTAATATTTATTGATTGTCAGATAATTACCCAATTTTAAAATTTAACACAAGGCCAGAGAGAGAAAAGCGTGTTGTAATACGCAGGCGCTCGATAATTTCAGCGATAGACTGAGCTATAATAAAATTTATTACCTGAATATCTATATTCAGCGTCGCCCGATAAGGGAATGAAATTATTTATGTGACGGTCTGTATTTACAATTGATAGTCGATCACAACAGGCTCACGTACAATAAGGTCAATGGCGTCCATAGCTGTTTTTGCAGCTTCAGGAAATGTCTCCGAAAGAGCCCCTATATGCCTTAAATTATCTGCTGTTCTTAAAATCAGCATGGCAAGATTCCCTTCCTGCATTTTGGATATTACAAGAACATCCTCCCAGGATTTCCCCATGGCCCAATGATATATCACAACAGCCGGAAGTAAAAAAAGATCTCTGGTGACAAATTTTCGTTCTGTCATCTCTTTTGTAAAATGAACAAGATTATTATTTACAATATCAAAGGCCTCCAAAAGATTTTCAGGAATCAAATCCTCTTTTATCACCTCATTAAATTCTCTTTCATTAACAAATGATGCAAATATTGCAGCAAGAAGGGGGGGGTCAGATTGGGGCAAAATATTTAACCTGAAGCATTCAGCTATCATCAAGGGCTGATCAACCCTTAATTTTGAAGCCCATATTCCATCTTCTGTCAGTTTACCGGTTTTTTCAGCATACCTTTTATGTATCAGAAAATCGAGGTGCCTTGTAAAATCTTTATCCAGATGCTTATACCCGTATTGTGCTTTTTCCGAATCAGACTTTTTTTTCCTCGATCTTTTAATCATCCAGGCCAGAAAGGATCTTTGCAAAAGCTCTTCTATCTGTTTTGGCTCATGGGACAAAAGAAGGTTTAAAATCATGGAAAAATCGACTCTGATCTGGCTTAAAACATCCGACGGATGAGCTGATACAAGTTTTGCCACAAGATTTATATTCATGAATTTTCCGGGAACATTAACAGCAAACCCTATATTATCCATGCCCCTTCTCCCCGCTCTTCCTGTCATCTGGTGAAATTCAGTGGGATTAAGAGAAACAAAGTCCTTTCCGTTGAACCTGTCTGAATTAAATATAAGAATAGACCTGGCAGGGAAATTAACACCGGCCGCCACTGTTGATGTGGCAAAAACAGCTTCAAGAAGCCCTTTTGTCATAAGAGCTTCCAAAACTATTTTCCACAAAGGAAGCTGCCCGCTGTGGTGGGCTCCCACCCCCCTGTTTTTAAGATACTTCATCTGCCGGTGCCCTGCGATATGCTTTTGCCTTGATATTATTTCATCTATTTCACCGGACAAAAAATCTCTTTTTTCTTTTGATAAAGTTTCTGTACACCGGTTAAGGGCATTATCGCAATCCGCCCGGGATTTAAGAAAAAATATCGCGGGAAGAAGATCATACTCCCTTAAAACCTTTATAATCTCCCCAAAAGGGGGAAGCTTATAGGCTGGAGCCAGCAATGGAGGGTGTTTGCTGTCCATATAGGCCAGAACCTTTTTATGAAGCTTTGCCTTTGCCCTGCTTCCGGCCAAAAGAGGATAAAGTTTCCCTGAAGGATGGAAAAAAAGTGGCACCAGAGGAACAGGTCTTTGGGTCTCTTCTATAATAAAACATTCCTTTGAACGTATCGACTTTAACCACCTGGCTATATGTCTGCCGTTTCCGATTGTAGCAGAAAGAAGAAGAAGAGAAATTCTGGTTGGGAGATATATCATTATCTCTTCCCATACAACACCTCTTTCAGTATCCCCCAGAAAATGAGCTTCGTCTAAAATTACCAGTTCCGCATTCAGACTTTCGCCATGGTGCATGGCATCGTAAAGCTGGTTACGCAAAATTTCAGTGGTTCCGGTAATTAACGGGGCATCCTGATTCTCTTTTCTGTCCCCTGTTAATATCCCGACATTTTCAGCCCCAAAACTGTTTGAAAATTCAATATACTTGGCATTTGTCAAAGCTTTTAAGGGAGAAGCATACCAGATCCTCCCCCCTTCGGCCAATACTCTCTTAATGGCCTGTTCTGCTATCCAGGTTTTCCCTGCACCCGTGGGGGCGGTAACAAGACAATCCGACGTTTCAATGGCTAAAACAGCCTCTACCTGAAAAGGATCCGGTTTAAACCTGCTTTTTTCAGGGACACCTATTTGCGCAAAAACTTTTTTTAAAGAGGGATCAGCTCCCGGTTTAATCTGCGCAACAATAAAATTCTGCTTTGCTTTTGGTTTATTTTTCCTCTGCCCTTTATAATAGGCAGGCCGTTTTTTATTATTCTCCATAAAGTTTTGAAATAATACCATAAATGATTGTTTTTGAAGATAACTCAAGATCAAAGGGAGAAATACCATCAAGATCAGCTTCTATTAAAGCTTCATCAAAGGGCAAAAAACCGAGGAATGAAAAATCGGGCAAATTGTTCCTTAAAAAATCCTCATCTTTTTTACTCCGTATCTTGTTTCCCACGATTCCGATATTTTTAAGACCTATTCCCTGGGCAAGTTTTTTTATATTATTTGCGGTTTCAATACTTCGACGCCCCGGCTCCACCACCACAATCAGCTTATTCACCGCAGTTGCAGTTGCACGGCCCAGATGCTCTATACCTGCTTCCATGTCCATAACCACAACATCATCCCGTGAAAGAACAAGGTGGGTTATAAGGGCGCGCAGCAGAGTGCTTGCAGGGCAAAGGCAGCCTCCCCCCCCTTTTTTTACAGTTCCCAGGCGCATCAGTTTAATCTGCTCAAATTTTGCGGAAAAGGTGTCCGGAATATCATCCACCTTCGGATTAAGCTTGAAAAACCCCCCCGTGGTACCAGGCTTTGCTTCGGTTCTTTCATAAATAAGGTCTCTCATTTCAGAGATGGGTACTATTTGATCGGGATCGGGAATACCTGTTGCGGCAGCAAGATTCGCATCAGGATCTGCATCAACCGCCAGAACATGCTTTCCCTGTTCATTTAACGCCCTTATTAAAAGAGCAGAAAAAGTCGTTTTACCAACCCCCCCCTTACCGCTGACTGCTATTTTCATTTACATATCCTTAGGAACGGAGATGAAATAAGTTGAGCAGAAATAGCGCAGGATTTTGGCCCATATACAAGGCGCATTAAAGGTTGCATACTATACGTATTTGGCCTTTGATGCAACGAAGTAGATGGGTCAAAAGACAAGCTATTTCGTTCAACTTATAAAATTTTCGTTCCTTAATTATAATAATTTCAAACAAACCTCTCAAATTCACCATTATTTTAGAGTTTACTATTTTTAGGTATCCATTGTAAATCGATTTATCCTTTAATACCCGAACTTATTAAAAAGCTGTCACGCTGAACAAAAAAATGTCATAAAATATCAGCATAAATTGTAGAGTCCCATTAGATTAGCCCCCCTGCTCTGGTTGTGGAGGCGGTTTTTGATTATCTGGTTGAAAGCTGAAAGTGTCTGAATCAGAATTTTCAGGATTAAAAGATTAACAGGATTTGGGACGATAACGGGGACGTGACAGGAAAGAAAGGAAAGATTAGCAGTTCTCTGTCCGGGCTGTAGGGTGCCTTGAAAAATCTGTTCCAACCGGCACAAGAAGTTAGTCCAACAACTTGCCAAACAGCATGTGCCATTTGGTTTTGGGTTGTTTTACATTGTCATTCATTAGATCAGTATTTCTAATTATCTTTTATTTTTGCAAGGTATTCTTCAATTTCCCTGATTGTTAAGCCTGCAGGGCGCATTCCCATTTTCCC
>JAUVKE010000201.1 GCA_030592105.1 Desulfobacteraceae bacterium | reverse complement strand
GCATTGCAAGTGATGCGCTTGATGATAATTTTGATAGGCTTTTCCCTGTTCCCAGGAAATCGACACTTAAATCTCTTGCGACCACACTACTGCGTATGGCCGCATGAAAATTTCCGTGAAACTTCAGATGTTATAATAGTTATAATTATCACTTATATTATCCTGCTTTACTGATATTTTTTCATGTAATTAAATTCGTATGATAAGGAGAAGTCCATATGGCTGGAAGATATTTTGAAGATTTTGAAGTTGGTGAAAAAATTTTCGGCAAAGGAATAACCATCACAGAAACCCATGTTGTCCAATTTGCAGGGATTACCGGTGATTTTCATCCACTTCATACAAATGAAGAACATGCAAAAAAAACCCAATGGGGGAAAAGGATTGTACACGGCCTGTTAACCGCATGTATGGCTATACCGGAGCTTGGCAACATTGTATCAGATACTGCAGTGGCACACACTAAAGATATTTTCAATTATACAGCACCGGTATATTTTGGAGATACAATTCAGCCGGAGTTTGAAATAACGGGATTGGAACAAAAAAAACACTGGGGGAAAATATCCATAAAACTTGTTGTTAAAAACCAGAAAGGTGATGTTGTTGTAGACGGAAGCTCAGAAGTTTTGGTAAATAAGAGACCTGAATAGTACTTAGGAACTGAAGAAAAAATCATAGTTTTCATTCAGGCGCCACTTGAAGGAGAAATTAATATGCTTAACGGAAAAGTAGCTGTTGTTACAGGAGCTGCCCAGGGAATCGGCAGGGGCATAGCCCTGGCCCTCGCACGTAAAGGGGCATCTGTTGCTGTTGTTGATCTGAATCTTGAAAAAGCAGAAAAAACAGTTAAAGATATCAATGTTCTGGGACAAAGGGGAATAGCTGTAAAAGCCGATATCTCTGATCATAATGATGTAAAAGCCATGGCTACAGCAGTTTATGACGAACTGGACAAAGTAGATATCGTGGTAAATAATGCGGGTATAGCCCGGGATACAATGGTTTTAAAAATGACCGAAGACCAGTGGGATGCTGTTTTCGGAGTACATCTGGTGGGAGCGTTTAACTGTATTCAAGCATTTGTAAAAGGAATGATCAGTAGAAAATCCGGGCGTATTATAAATATTATTTCAGCAGCCGGTCTCCTTGGAAATATGGGAAGCTCAAATTATGCATCTGCCAAAACAGCCTTAATAGGTATGACAAAGGCAAATGCAAGGGAACTTGCCAAATACAAAATAACATCCAATGCAATAGGACCTGCAGCGGAAACTCCCATATTACGCCATGTACCTGATGCCGCGAGAGCTGCATTTTCCAATCGGGTCCCCCTGGGATATATGGCCCCTCCCCAGGAAATAGGAGATGTAGCTGCTTTTTTAGCTTCAGAAGAATCTAAATATATCACAGGCCAGGTCATTCATGCAGAAGGCGGCATGTTCATGTAAAGCTTTTACGGAGGAATAATATGAATTTAGAAGGAAAAGTTGCATTAATAACAAGCGGTGGAAATGATCTTGGCGGCTATGTAGCTTCCGGTCTGGCAGCCGAAGGTGCAAAACTGGCTATTTTTGATCTGGATCCCTTAAGTGGAGAAAAGATTTCAGAAAAAATAGAAACCGAATATAGTATACAGCCCCTTGTGGTTAAGGGTAATCTGGATTCGGTAAAAGGGGGTTTAGATATAGTTTCAAGTGTTGTTGAACAATTTGGAACCATAGATATTCTTGTTACCTCCCATGGAACAGTAAAAGAAGCACCCCTGACAGAACTCACCATTGATGATTTTATGGAAGTATTAAATACAAACATGAAAAGTCTCTTTTTGATAGTTAAGGCAGCAGGACTGGTCATGAAGGAAAAAAATAGCGGTTCCATTACCTGCATTTCTCCGGTTGGAGGATGGGAAACAGATTACAGCGCCAATTATTGTGCTGCAAGGGGAGGAATATACGGCTTTATCAGAACCGTTGCAAAGGAACTTAGTAAATATAATGTACAGATGAACGGGGTAATGCTCCCTGTCAAACCGTACACAGTAAAAGATATATGGTCGATATTCACATCACCCTTTCCCCTGGGCTGTTTAACAGGTTCAAAGGACATCTCTTCTCTGGCTGCTTTTCTCTCCTCAGATCAAAGCAGGATTATAACAGGACAGATCATAGGGGAACCGTGGTTTTAGAAAAGGGAAAAAAACTATTATAAAATTTTATAAACTTAATGTGTTACCTCTTTTGAAAATTGGACTGATTATTTTTGGTTTTGGGTTGCGGGCATAGCCTGTCTTGGACATAGTATTTATCATTCTGCCGTTGCAATGGATTGGTTTGAATATGTTCCGATATTTGATGATATGATTTTTCATTACGGATAATATGTTCGTAATAATTGCGTTGCCATAATTTTTTATTAAACGGTTGCCAATTACTTTTTTTAACATTTCGAATGTAAGCGTTGGTGGTCAATGATTTAAACGCCCCACCACATCATCAACCCTAGGGGCAATCCATTGTGGTTGCCCATTGTTGATGATTGTTCCACGTTTCGGGCACCCACAAGGGGCGCCCCTACGGATTCAACGATTCCATGAAAATGAATTAGTTTATACCCCTCCGTTTCCAGGCTTTGCCTGGGAGCGGAGGGGTGTAATACTCCCCTGTTTTTCCTTAGTGGGTCAACAATAAAAAACAGCCACCTTTCAATTAAAATCATTGTATTTATGTAACTATTCAGCTAACATGCATGCCTGAATTGTGTCTGCAATCAGCATTGCTGAATAATTACGTATTTATTTTATTTTTTTGCCATTATTCCCTAAAAATCTTCCAGAGTCTATATTTTCAGGTTGTGAACAGCCATAAATTTTTTATGCTGGTTTAACTTTGACCGCCAGGTGCCAAAATTGAGCTATGGTGAAATTTAAAAACTCTGGTTGTTTGAGCACAGCGAGTTTTAGATTATTATAGCTTAATTTATTGCTCAAATTAAAACCAGGCCAAATTTTCTAATCCGGTATGAGTGAAAACATATACGCAAACAAAAATGAAAACTGTAATCCAAACAACAGATATTTCAGAATTAATAATCTGTTATGATTGCGACCTGATTTTTAAAAATCCCTATGTTGATATGGGGTATGCCCTTTTTTGCCCAAGGTGCGGATGCAAGCTTTACGAGCCTAAAAAAAATTCCATCAATAGAACACTGGCCTTAAGTATCACCGCTCTTTTACTCTATTTACCAGCCTCTTTAATCCCTTTAATGACTTTTGACACTTTTGGATTTAAGCAAAGCTGTTCAATCTTTGATGCAGTTATCCTATTTTATGATAAAGGTTATTTATTCGTCTCTCTAATGGTGGCATTCACCAGTCTTTTATTTCCTCTGATTAAACTTTTGCTGCTTTTTAGTATTTCTATATGCCTTAAATTAAAACGTTATTCTGATTTACTCCCTTTGTTCATGCGGTGCCATTCTTTTATAGATGAGTGGGAAATGCTTGATGTATATATGATCGGCATCCTGGTAACAATTATTAAAATGTATAACATGGTACATATTCAATATGAACTCGGGTTTTTCTTTTTTATTGGTCTATTAATTATTACTTTTTGTTCCTCAACAGCCATGGATAAAAATCTTTTCTGGAGCCTCATCGAAAAAAAGGGGCTTTCTTAAAAAAATGTAACATGAAAAAAAACATTAAAAAAAATGAGCTGCATCACATAACAGGGATGAAGGCTGGAATTGCCCTGTGCCATGGGTGCCATAAAATCCTTGCTCCCATGGGGAAAAATGGGGTGACAGCTAAATTATGTCCAAGATGCGGCAGCAATATTCATTTTCGCAAGCCTGCCAGTATTGCACGAACCTGGGCGCTCCTTATAACTGCTGTCATTCTTATTTTTCCTGCTAATCTCTTACCTATTATGCGGGTATATTCCATGAGTGTACCTGATGATTCCACAATAATGAAAGGGATTATATACTTTTTTAAAGAAGGTTCCTATGGGATTGGGCTAATTATTTTTACTGCCAGTATTCTGATCCCTCTTTTTAAAATTACAGGGATTGGCCTGATACTTTTTTCGATTCATTTTAAATGGAAAACCAAAGTAAAACAGAGGGCTTTGATGTTCAGGTTTATTCAATTTGTGGGGCGCTGGTCAATGCTTGATATCTTTGTAATAGCACTTCTTCAGGCATTTATTGACTTTGGGATTCTATCCTCCATAGCACCCGCACCTGCTGCAACATATTTTACTGGTGTGGTAGCGGCCACCATGTTTGCAGCAATCACTTTTGACCCGCGTCTTATGTGGGATGAATATCAAAATCAAGGAGGTTAAATGGAAGCTCCCTTAGTTAAAAAGAGAACCAGCATATCCCCAATCTGGATTTTGCCGGTTGTGGCCCTTGTAATAGGAGGGTGGCTCATTTACAAAGGTGTCAAGGATGCTGGAATTAATATAATTGTTCATTTTGAAAATGCTGAAAGCGTTGTTCCAGGCAAAACGCAAATAATCTACAAGGGGATTCCTGTTGGGACGGTCATGGCGGTAACAGTCGATGAAAATATGAAGGGGGTTGACCTTTATATTGAAATGGATTCAAAAACAAAAAATAGTCTTGTGGAAGATACTCTGTTCTGGCTTGTGCGCCCGGAAATTTCTGCCGGTAGAATCAGCGGTGTTAACACTCTTTTTTCAGGGAGTTATATTGAAACCAGACCCGGCACCTCCAAGCTTCCGGCAAAAGAATTCACTGGGCTGGATGCTTCTCCATCTGTTCCCATTACTGCCCCTGGTCTCCATATAAAATTTAATACGGCTGCCCTTGGCTCTCTTCAAAAAGGTTCCCAGATTTATTTTAAAAATATTTCCATCGGTTCTGTTCAGGGATACACTTTAATGAATCAAAAAAATGTTCTGATTAATGCGTACATCAAACCTGAATATACCCATCTTGTTAAAAAAAATACCAGATTCTGGAATGCCAGCGGCATTACTCTTAAGGGGAATCTCTCAGGATTTAAATTACAGGTGGAGAGTATTTCCTCTCTGATTTATGGAGGGATCGGGATGTATACACCGGAATCAAAAAAAGATAGCCCTAATGCCGAAAACGGCCATCTTTTTACTTTATATTCAGATCG
>JAUVKE010000026.1 GCA_030592105.1 Desulfobacteraceae bacterium | reverse complement strand
TTTTCATCATCATCTCCCAGTTCCTTGTTGATTGCCCTGACCTGTTCCCGTAAAAAATAGTTTCTTTGACTCTTTGAAATCTCATTATTTACTTCAGACTGTATTTTAGCCTGCATGGTCGACAATTCAAATTCGTGGGAAAGAAACCCGTTAACACTCTTTAAACGATTAACAGGATCTAATTCTTCAAGTAATGTTTGTGCTTCTTCGATTTTTATTCTTAAATTGGAAGCCACAAGATTGGCAAGTTTGCCAGGACCTTCAATGGTTTCTAAGATTGCTCCGACATCATTTGTTAAATCGCCACGGATTGCCAGAATTCTGGCTGAATGTTCCCGGACATTCCTCATTAAAGCCTCAATTTCCATGGTAATATCATCCACATGTTGTTCTTTAATGATTTCCACTTTTACCCGGAACAGAGTTTTTTTCAAAACATATTTGATGATTTTTGCCTTGGCCACACCCTGGACAAGTACTCTTAACCGTCCATCAGGCATTTTCAGAACACGCAAAATTTTTCCCACGGTACCCATGGTATAAAGTTCATCCGAGTTTGGCTCCTCAACAATCTTATTCCTCTGGGTAGTCAGTAACAAATACCCTTTTTTTGCCACAGCCTCGTCCACAGCACGCATGGATTTATCACGGCCAATAACAAGGGGCAGCAGCATATCCGTAAAAACCACCACGTCCCGGACCGGCAGTAATGGAAGAATGACCGGCAAATCATCAATATTGTCTTCTTCACCTATAATGTCTAACAATTCATCCATGTCAGTGTGTGCCATTATTACTCCTGTCATTTCAACCTATTCTTATCTTATGAAAAAATTATTAACTAACCTTGCAAAATTTCATATAAATCAATATATAAATGGTCATATAAATAATTTCACTCCGTTATCGGTGGTCTGCGTATTATATACTACGCCTCCTCCGGCCATGGAAAATTTATTCTCTGAACATCTACAGATATAATTGAGTTTTTGAAAAATTGTTCAATTGTATGGTAATATAAAAAAATGAATTACTATTTTGCAGAAATACTATTTTTCTCCTTTGGAATATGTATTGGAAGCTTTTTAAATGTTTGTATTTATCGGCTTCCTGCCTCAAAGTCAATTACAAATCCCAGACGATCCATATGCCCTTTTTGCAAAGAGACCATACCTTTTTATGACAACATCCCTGTTTTAAGTTACATATGGCTCAGGGGACGATGCCGACATTGTAATACTGTTATACCTTTGCGTTATCCCATTGTTGAATTGCTAAGCGCCGTCATGGCTCTATTCGTTTGCATGAAATTCGGGCCATGTTTTGAAGGATTGATCTATTTTACGTTTATTGCACTACTGATTATTATTACTTTTATTGATTTGGATCATAAAATCATACCTGATATTATTACTCTTCCCGGCATACCTCTTTTTCTTTTTTTATCCCTTGGCATACCATCAATATCCTTGATAGATTCTCTACTGGGTATATTAACAGGAGGAGGTTCTCTGTTCACTGTTGCCATAATTTATAACCTTCTTACAAAAAAAGATGGTATGGGCGGTGGTGATATAAAACTTCTTGCGATGATAGGGGCACTCATCGGATGGCAAGGAGTATTATTTACCATATTCGTTTCATCAGCCCTGGGCAGCACAATCGGCATAGCCCTAATGCTGCGGACAAAAAAAGGGATGAACTTCGCCGTACCATTTGGACCTTTTTTATCTGCTGGAGCTGTTTTGTATATATTTTTCGGCACACCGGTTATAAACTGGTATTTCAATTTTTTGGCAGGTTAAGGATCAAAGATTAGCTTCCCACATTTCTGCGTCAGCAAAAAAATTTAATCCTCAAATATTTTTTTTCTTCCTTGGAAGCGCTAAATTATCGGGAAAAAAGCAGTTTCCGCTGGGGCGTTATATAAACCTGTTGATCATATCTTCTATCACCTGTTCAACATTATCAGGGGTTATCCCGTATTCGTCACACACAGTTTCTGTTTTTTCCAATTTGTAATGATCATTCATATCCTGCAAACCATAAAAATGTCCCAGCCGTCTCCCCACCTGATATAAGCATTGCTGCCGGGGATCCATATCTATAAATGTTTGGAGCATGTTTACCATCCGCTCTTTGTCATGGGGAAGAGTCCCCTCCAGATCCCCGAATAAATTTAACATATGATCGCTTTTTATTACACTTGTTATATCTTTAAGGGATTCAATAAAAAATAGAGTCTCTTTGGCCATCATAACATCTGTACATTTTTCAAAAATACCAGCCTTATAATCATCAAAAAGTTCAATTCCCTTTGGAACCGCAAGTGTCCTGATTCTAATAAAATCCGGATTAATTGAGTTTAACGCATCTGCGGTTTCTCTTGCATGAACCTCTGATAATTTTATTCCCCCAAGACCTGGCATTACATACTCAGACAGTTCTATTCCTGCTTTTTTAATATTTAATCCAGCCTTTATATGAAGCTCTTTTGTAACCCCTTTATTAACATTGCGTAAAACTTCATCAGAACCTGATTCCAGGCCAACATGAATTCGGTTTAACCCTGCCCGTCCCATTGATTCAAGAATATCCGGTTTAATTTTTGCCACAGTATGGGACCGGGCATAAGATGTTATCCGCTGTATCCATGGGAAGGATGATTTAATATGGTTTAATATCGCAATGAGCTCTTCAGGTTTTCTCACCAGGCTGTTGCCGTCCTGCAGAAAGATTGATTCCATCCCGCCTGCAAACCAGTTAACCGCTGCATAATAAGGTTCCAATTGGTCATTGCCGATATTTTTAAAAGCCGTATTGACCTGTTCCTGAGTTAATCGGCCGTATTGTAAAGCAATACCCCGCAAAGTTTCCACATGAGCGGCAACAGAATCAATATCCCTTATAACATGATCCAGAGGACGAATAGAAAATTTTTTTTCTCTGTATGCCCTGCAAAATTTACATCGGTTCCAGGGACAATTTCTTGTGACCCGTATAAGAAGACTGTTTGCTTCGCTGGGGGGCCGTATGGGGCCCTGTTCAAAACCACTGTAAGATTCAATAACTTTCCGTTTTGCAGCCATTTACCCGTTTTCTCCAAAATAATCAGTAGTATCCGGTTAAAAAGTTGCAAAAAAGAAAATAAGGGGAGTTTAACCGGACACTACTGTAAAATAATATGATTTATTTGTTTTTTTTATATCAAAAAAAGATAAGCATTGATATGATAAAATCAAGGGAATTTATAAATCCACCTGACACCTTAATAAAAATGTAACTATTCAGCGAAACAACCGGGCTCCCGGCCTCTATTTTAAAAATAACGTTCATTACGATTAGCTGTTATGGCGTTTTTAAAAAACATGGGGTTTCAATTGGTTGCGTGCTGAATTTAAAACTTTGTTACTTGGAAACTAATATGTACGGCAGCAGGTATAATCTGATTAAACCATGAAAAAAATAATAATTTTAATATTAATATCAGTAATGGGCTTGGTTTCGGTTTTATCATATTTTTTATGGAACATTCATAATTATGGATTAACACCACTTAACACCGATCAAAGGTTAAAAGATATAACCATACTTAAAGGAGAAAATTTCAGTACTGTTTTGGACAAACTTCTTGATGGGGAAATAATAAATCAGCCGGTAAAGTTTAAAATCCTTGCCAGACTGAAAAAATATGATAAAAAAATTAAAGCTGGGGACTACAGATTTTCTCCATCAATGATACCTGTAAAAATACTCAAAATAATGGAAAAAGGGGAAGTATCTTTTTATAAAGTGACCATACCTGAGGGATATAATCTTAAACAAATCGCATCTGTAATGGCTGAGTCAGGTCTTGTGGATCAAAAAAAATTTATTAAATTATCCAAAGATCCATCTTATGTGCGACAAAAAAAAATTGCTGCGGAAACCTTTGAAGGATATCTTTTCCCTGATACTTATTTTTTTGCCAAAACAGCCCTATGTGAAGAAATAATTTCCATGATGCTAAAAAGATTTCAGTCAAAGATCACCACAGAGATGCGAAATCAGGCAAAGAATATGAATATGTCTATTCACCAGATTATTACCATTGCATCGATTATTGAGAAAGAAACAGGGGCTCCTTTTGAACGCCCTGTAATATCTTCTGTTTTTCATAACAGATTAAAAAAAGGTATGCGCCTTCAAAGTGATCCAACTGTAATTTATGGAATAAAAGGGTTTGACGGGAATATTACAAGAAAAAATCTAAAAGCGGCCACACCATACAATACTTATGTGATAAAAGGTCTTCCCCCGGGCCCCATTGCAAATCCGGGAATTGAATCGATAAAAGCAGCATTATACCCTGCAGAGACAGGTTTTCTTTTCTTTGTTTCAAAAAAAAACAGGACCCATAAATTTTCAACAAATATCCGGGATCATAATAAAGCTGTTAGAAAATATCAATTAAGACGCAAAACAAAAAAGTAATACTCATGTGGCAATAAATTTGAGAAAGCCACCACGCAATCATGATTTAATCAGATTATACCTGAAGCGATGTATCTTGGCTGAATAGTTACTAAAAATCTATATATAATTATCGTTTCAGCCTTTTAACGATTCTGTCAAAGGCACCCTTGGTAAAAGTGATGAAAAAGTCTTTAAGGAGAATCATTGAACCCAAAGCAAAAATAAAAGTGATGCTTCCGGCAACCATAAATGCTTTTCCGGAAGATAGATTAAACCCATGCAATACTTTTATCATCAGACTTGCACATAATATCCCTGTAAAATTTAAAAAATTTGTTGCCGCTAAAACAGATCCGCGTGTTTTTTCCGGAGTTTTCCACTGAATAAAAGCATTAAGAGGTAGAATAAATAATCCTGCAGATATTCCAAAAAAGAATATCAGCACCATTGCCCATGTAAAAGTATGGGCGGCAAAATTTAACCCTGTAAGTGAAGCAGCTAAACCAAAAGCGCCCAAAGGAACAATCCCCAGTTTAACTTCAGACCCTGAGAGCCAACCGGCAAGAAGTGCTCCGGAACCTACGCCAAATGCAGCAAAAAGATATAAACAGCCTGCGAGATTACTGTTTTCAGAGGTGAGATGCATTAAATCCATACCATAGGGGACAAGGTTCATCTGGGCAAAGGCTGCTGCAAACCAGAAATAGGACGAAATAAGAACAGCTGTTAAAAGCTCCCTGTTTCCGGAGATTGATTTTATAGTTTTCCATATCCCCAGAAAAAAGAAAATGGACACATCCCTTGTCCCTTTTTTTGAGGGTGTTTTATATATCTTTACGCTTGTACTAAAACCGAGCAGACTTACTACTGTACAAACCATGCCGCAATAGACAAATCCGTTTTGTCCCCCCGCAAATAGTGACGCCATAAGCGTTCCAATAATAATGGAAATAAAAGTAGCCGAAATAAGATAGCTGTTTGCTTTGGAAAGTTTCTCATCAGATACCAATTCAGGAATTATACCATATTTGGCAGGCCCGAAAAAAGCACTTTGGGTGCACATTGAAAAGAGAACCAGGTAAAGTCCCATGGAGCTTTCCATAGAAAAAAAAATCAGGCCTGAACCCATAAAAACAATTTCCAAAATTTTTAATCGGACTATAATTGTTTGCTTGCTGATTCTGTCGGCCAGAGCACCTGCCACATCTGAAAAAAGTAAAAATGGGAGGACAAATACGGCACCTACACAGGCCATTATCGTGTCGGGAGCAATATTCGGGTTTGCTGCTATTAAAAAAAAGGCCATGGACAGCTTATAAAGATTGTCGTTTAATGCGCCGAAAAATTGAGTAATATTTAGCCATTTAAAGGTGCTTTGAATTATATCCTTAGTCATTACATCTTCCCGCGGAATTTGGTTTTAAAAAACGTTTCTCTTGTGAGAATAAGAGGTTAGGCCAAATAATGATTTGCGTCAACAAATTCATTTAACGTTTATTTGATTTATTGACAAAATACGCCAAAAACATATACCATTTTCTGCGTTCAAGAAAGTAACCCCTTAAAATAAATTTTACAAGGAGACGGTTATGGATATTGTAGAACAGATAAAATTGTTTTTGGAACCAAAATCAATTGCTTTACTCGGTATATCCAGACAAACAGACCCTAACTCGTATAATATTATTGCTCCCTTGTTAAAACAGGGCTTTCAGGGAAAATTGTATCCTGTAAATCCCCATACTGATGAAATTATGGGGGTTAAGACATACCCTGAAGTTGCCCAAATTGACGACGAAATTGACCTGGCGTTATTGTTCACCTCAAGGGAAATAACACCAAAAATATTACAGGAATGTGCAGACAAAGGAATCAAGGCCGCAATAATAGTGGGCCAGGGATTTAACGATGCGACTGATGATTTGGGGAAAAAGCTGCAAAACGATATAACAGCCATTATAAAAAAAACCGGCATAAGGGTATTGGGGCCTAACACGCTGGGGACTGCCAATGCATTTTTAAACTTCAGCCTCTCTTTTGCAGAACAGTATGGGCTCGAAAAAATTCCCGTGGGGCTCGTATCTCAAAGCGGAATTTTCTTTGGGATTATAAATGAATTGCGTATGCTGGGAAAAGGTATTGATCTTGGAAACGGCTGCGATGTTGACGTTACAGATTGCCTTGAATATTATGAAGCTGATCCGGAGGTTAAGGTTATAGCCCTTCATATTGAAGGGATTAACAATGGGAGAAAATTTTTCAAGGTTGCAAAACGGGTGGCTCAAAAAAAACCTGTAATTGTCTTGAAAACAGGAAGGAGCAAGCAATCTGCCAAGGCTGCCCAATCACACTCAGGTTCAATTATTGGAAAAGACGAAATCTGGGATGCCCTGTTTAAACAGACCGGTTTAATACGTGCCCATACCATAGATGAAATGTCTGACCTGATTAAACTTTTTTCCCAGGCTCCCCCGGTCAGAGGAAGGGGGGTTGGCATCGCCTCCTATAGTGGAGGGATGGGAATATATACCCTGGATGCCTGTAATAAATACGGCCTGAATATTGCTGAGCCCCATTCGGAAACAATGGAAAAAATTGTAAGGGCAGCCCCCCACTGGTTTAATGTGGGAAATCCCCTTGATCTATGGCCCATAATTTCCACTTCAGAAAAATCGATAGAAGAGTCTTTAAAAGATACCATTCTTGCTTTTATGGAAAATCCTGCAATCGATTCGGTTATCCTGTTTCTTGCAGCATGGATGGAAGACGAAAATACCCCCCTGCTGCTGACCGAAATTATCTCTGCAATAGCGGATGCTTTCCCGGATAAAGCTGTGGTACTTTGTCCCTACGAAGGCTGGGTACATGATATTGACATCCAAATCATTGAAAATAAATTGAAAAAAACTGGAAAAGTTCCTCTTATTCCCACGCCCGACAGAGCCGCCAAAGCTCTTAGCACAGCTGCCACATATTATGAATTTTTGCAAAATACTTAAAATGTACCCGAAAATCAAAAAAATATACAGGAACATCAATCATAGGGGAAAAAATGGACATAATCAAAAAAGCTTTTTATGAAGGAAGAACAGCACTTACAGAATATGAATCAAAACAAGTCCTTGCATCTTACAACATACCGGTTACAAATGAAATTATAGTCGATTCAATGGAAGATCTGGCAAAGGCTGTTGAAAAAATAGATTATCCTCTGGTTTTAAAAGGCTGCTCCTCTGAAATTACTCATAAAACAGAAAAAGATCTTATCCGTATCGATATAAGAGATGAAAAAGAGGCGATTAATTCCTTTCAGGAAATAGCGGCAAATATGAATGGAGGCACAAAAACAATACTGGTTCAGGAGATGATAAAGGGGAAACGGGAACTGGTGGTGGGTATGAATCGTGACCCCCAGTTCGGTCCATGTATAATGTTCGGCCTTGGAGGAATCTTTACTGAAATATTAAAAGATGTTTCATTTCGTATAGCTCCAATAGAAAAAAAAGATGCCCTGGAGATGATGAAAGAGATAAAGGGACATAAAATTCTGGATGCAGTTCGCGGGATGTCAACCGTGGATTTGGAAATACTAACGGAAATTCTGATAAAAGTGGGGCAAATAGGTCTCGATAATGAAGAGATAAGTCAGATAGATATTAATCCTCTTATTATTTGCAAGGGAAAACCTGTTGCAGTCGATGCCTTGATTATACTCGAAGATAAACCATAATATATATGGAAGGTGATGCGGTAATTACTTCCGGTTCTGTGGTGTGGGTGGGAATATATGGTTAATAAAATCGATTCCCACCAACACCGGAATTTTTCTCGATGAACCGCGTCCTGGGTATAAATAGACTTTAGGGTTTAGTTCTAATTTCAGCAATAGACTGACCTCTGATAGCCAAAGTTAAATTCAACCCCAAACTTTATGCAAGGAGTATACAGATGATATATCAATCCATAAGCCACACCATAGGATCGACCCCCCTTGTAAGCTTAAACAGATTAACCCGGGGTATTGAAGGAAAAATACTTGCCAAGCTTGAATTTTTAAATCCCTTGGGAAGTGTGAAAGACAGAATCGGTTATTCCATGATTAAAGCGGCTGAAGAAAAAGGATGGATTAATTCTGAAACAAAAATCATTGAACCAACAAGTGGAAACACCGGTATTGCCTTAGCCTTTATTTGCGCTCAAAAAGGATATCGACTGACGTTAACAATGCCTGATACCATGAGCATTGAGCGTCGAAAATTACTTCAACACCTTGGAGCAAAAATTATTCTCACAAAAGGGGCTGATGGAATGAAAGGGGCAATAAAAGAAGCTGAGAGTTTTTTTGCATCTGAAACAAATGCATATATGCCAAATCAGTTTACCAATCCGGCAAACCCCGGAATTCACATGGAGACTACTGCGGAGGAGATTTGGAATGCCACATCAGGTCAGGTTGACATATTCGTTGCAGGTGTGGGAACAGGGGGGACAATTACCGGGGTATCAACTCTTATTAAAAAGAGAAAACCGGGCTTTAAGGCATATGCTGTTGAGCCATACGATTCGCCGGTTCTTTCCGGAGGTTTACCTGGAACCCATAAAATACAGGGTATTGGAGCCGGATTTATCCCGGAAGTTTATGACAGTTCAGTGGTTGATGGCGTTATTACGGTAACAAATGATGAGGCCATTGAAACAGCAAGGCTTCTTGCATCAAAAGAAGGACTCTTGTGTGGTATTTCATCTGGAGCAGCAGTTTTCGCTGCAATTAAAATCGCCAAAAAAGTCAGCTCAAAAGGGAAAAACATCGTTGTTATCCTCCCCAGTACCGGAGAAAGATATTTGAGTACCGATCTTTTTAAATGTTAGCCGGGCTCTTATAAAAGGGTTATTATTCAACAATCTATATCAACTAATCATCCTTTTTGTAATTATGAAAAGTTTTAAAGGGCTTTATTTCCGGAGTGGTGCAGCACCCTGACGAACACCCGCAGCTGTCGGGCTCTTTTTTTCCAATAATTTTCAACAGATTTGATCTAAGTGAGCGTGCCAGCGGTTTTATTGAAATTGCCGTCAAAAATACTACTGCCCCAAATTGAATGGGAATTGGTATCATTTCAGATCCCTGACCCACTATTGCCGCTGCTGAAATCCCCATCTTCATATAGACTAAATCGAGCAGCAACCCGCACAAAAGGCTCACCACTACAATGGAAGCAAGGTATAGTGATGTAGCCCGTTTTCCGAGCATACCCAACAGCACAGACAATGATGTAACATTGGTGGCCGGACCCACCAGCAAAAAAATCAGGACGGTTCCCGGGCTTACTCCTTTGAGAATAAATGCGGCGGCTATGGGGGTGGAAGCAGTTGCACAAATATACAGCGGTACAGCAATTACCAGCATAAGCAGCATGGAGTTTAAACCTCCGCCCAGAGAGGATTCAATCAGTTCCGCAGGTAACAGAGCCGTTATAACTCCGGCAAGTATGATACCGGTAAAAAACCATCCTGCCAAATCACTCCATAGTTCACCCACCGCATAACCGATACCGACTTTTATCTTTTCTGTAAAAGAGTAATGGGGGTGGCCTTCTTCCTGACAACAGGATGGGTCACCAGCACAAGTATCTCCCTGGGAGGATGTTTTATTATTTGTAACAGATTGTTGTGGAGGGGGATGGAATAAATTCTCAGCAAAACCCGCAGTAAAAGCGGTTATAAAAGCTACAAGGGGTCGAGCTACAGTTAAAATCGGATCAAGGAGAGCATAGGTTATAGAGATTGAATCAACGCCGGATTCAGGTGTTGAAATAAGAAAAGCAGTGGTTGCGCCATTATTAGCCCCATGTTTTTTCAGGGAAGCAGCCGCCGGCAGCACACTGCATGAGCATAATGGAATGGGGATGCCGAGCAACGCTGCCTTGAATACTGAGCTGAATCGGCCTTTTCCAAGATGCCGGGCAACAAACTCAGTTGATAAAAACATTTTAAACATACCCCCCACGGCAATTCCGAAAAGGATATAAACAGATGCATTGAGTAACATCTCCCATGAAGCAATTAATGCACTAATAACAAATGATGGTTCATTCATAACTTTATTGTTCCTTAAGGTATTCTATCCCTAAATTTAATAATTGGACCGCTATTTTTTTATTCATACGGTAATAGAGTACAGCACCATCCCTGCGATTCACCACAAGCTGAAGCTGCCTCAATATACGCAATTGATGACTGACAGCAGATTCGCTCACCCCAAGAAATGCAGACAGATCACATACGCACATTTCACCACGCTCAAGGGCAAGAAGAATTTTAATCCTGCCGGGGTCCGCTATTGCTTTGAACAACTGAGCAAGTTGTTCCACTGTATCAGCCGCCATGGCGTGTTTTTTTGCTTTTTCAACTCTGGATTGATGAATTATTCTGCAATCACATAGCTCAGATCGATTTTTAGCCATTTCTCATACCTGTAGTTTAAACATTTTATCATATGCTCATATATTATGCATCATCATGGCATTAGTCAATTTTTTTCCAGTAGTGTCCGATTAGAAAATTGCTGGAAAAAAAATATTTAGAAGGTTAATTGTTTTTGTAGCATGCGAATAAATACGCTACAAAAACAATCAAACTCACCTCACGCAAGATTCTAACCGGACACTACTGATTTTTTTCAAGTTCAAGGAAGAATATGAAAAATCCCTTGGGGGGGACTACCCTTTTTTCTGTTTAGCGTCTGCCCACTCAGAATTATTATCAATCCACCTTAAACTTATCCAATACCAAAATATAATAGGAATCATCATCGCAAACCAGCTCCAGTCTTTGATTAGAAATATTGTTGCGAGCCAATCCCGGTTCTCGAAAAATAGGGACCAAGGAATGCAATAAATGGAAAATACTATGCAGACCCAAATCAGCAACAAAGCCCCTTTTCTCGTTGTAATACTCGAAAATGCTAGATAAACCCATATTGGCATATTCTTTGTTTTTTCCATTACTCTGCTTTCCCGTTTTTCATTTCTGACGAAATAATTATTCTCCTCTTGTCGCCGGCTAAATGTCAGATTGCCCATGGAAGATATTTCCCCCTGGTCCACCCGTAAATTTCATCGACCCCTTTGGGCAATCAGATCCAAATCATACCCGCCACATTTCAAATCATAATGACCTTCGTACTTTTTGTTGACTTGGGAGTGGGAAGGAATAGATGTGATCCCAACTCACAATTTTTTTACTGAAGTTACGTTTAAGTTTAATTTCCATTAAGACTATGGTATAAAATCATGCATGTTCACAAAACAGAATGCTTTTCTTTAACTAATAGCCTGTTTAAAAATTAGGGAATCCAAGTTAAAAAATGTGAGAGCAAAGGCAAATTGGAGTGAATAGCAAGCTTATTTGCCGAAAATTTACGACAATTTGAACCGTTCTCACTATTTTGCAGCGAATTCATGAATTTTCAAACAGGCTCTAAGATATTTTGTTCAGCTTTCAAAATCGGGTAATTACCTATTATACATATCAGCTGAATAGTTACAATAATTTTACATATAATCACTCCAGATCACAGGATTAGGTTTTTTATTTTGAAAAATATACCATTAAATGAACGAATAATATTTGCTCTTGATTTTTCTGATCCCCTCCAGGCAAAAAAATGGGTCGAAAAAGTAGATGATCACATTAAATTTTTTAAAGTAGGTTTACAGCTTTTTCTTGCTGGATGGTGGCCGGTAATCCACCATATAGTCGATCGTGGGAATAAGGTCATGGTTGATCTTAAATTTTTTGATATCCCGGAAACTGTACGGCTTGCCGTGGAGCAATTAAAGGAAAAGGGAGTAACCTTTGCAACTATCCATGGGAATGATCCAATTATAAAAGCTGCGGTTGCCGAAAAGGGTGACCTTAAGTTACTTGCTGTTACTGTTTTAACATCTTTTGATGAATCCGACATGGTGGAAATGGGATTTACAGGGTCAGTGCAGGATCTGGTGCTGATACGTTCCCGCAAAGCATTTAAACTTGGATGTGATGGTGTTGTAGCTTCTCCCCTGGAGGCTTTCCCCCTGCGAAATGAGCTTGACTCTAAATTTCTCATAGTTACACCTGGGATTCGTCCTGGATTAAACAGGGATATGGAAACAGATGATCAAAAACGTATAGCCACAGCAGAAAAAGCTATTATCGATGGGGCTGACCATGTTGTTATAGGCAGACCCATCAGCACTTCTTCTGATCCCATATTAACAATTAAAACCATTCAAAAAGAGATTGAAGCAGGGCTTGCAAATTCCCCACGCTGAAATCAAAACTCATTAATCTCAGCAACAGACTGACATCTGATGGCCAAAGTTAGAGCCAACCCCATTAAAGGCAATATTTCATGGACGAAAATATAAGACATCTTTCTTTAAAAGACACATTCTCTTTTTCATGTTCAAAGGACCTGCCATGTTTTAATAAATGCTGCATGGCTCTTAACCAGTACCTGACCCCATATGATATTTTATGTATAAAAAATCATCTCCAGATTTCATCTGACATATTTTTAAAAAAATATACCACAGAACATTTTGGGCCGGAATCAGGACTTCCCGTTGTTACTTTCAAGGTTGATATGAATAATCAGCTTAAATGTCCTTTTTTAACTTCTGCTGGTTGCGGAATTTATAAAGCCCGACCCACATCATGCAGAATGTATCCCCTGGCAAGGGGGGTTTCAAGATCACGGGATACCGGTGACGTTACAGTCCATTATGCACTTTTTAATGAATCCCATTGTACCGGAGGTGACCAGGAAAAAATATGGACGATTAAGGAATGGTTAATTGATCAGGATCTTGAAGTTTATAATCAAATAAATGATATGCTTTTGGAAATAATAAGTCTGAAAAATCGTTTACTCCCTGGGATGCTCGATATAAAGTCAAAAATGGCATTTTCCCTTGCATGCTATAATCTTGATAATTTTAGAAAACAGATATTCGAGCAGGACCTATTGAAAAACTTTAATCTTGACCCTGACACCCTGGAAATTATCAGGGATGATGATACTGAATTATTAAAGTTTGGTTTTAAATGGCTTAAACAAATATTATTTAATCAAAAAAATGAATTTGAAAAATAAAACAGCGCTGGTATTAGGAGCCATTAAAGGAATAGGGAAGGGGATAGGGCTTGCCCTTGCAAATGAAGGGGTAAATGTTGTTTTAAACTATTTTGACTGGGAAGAAGAACTGAAAAGTCTTAAAGAAGATTTTGCAAAAACCGGCCAGGATCATCTTATTGTTAAAACAGACCTTCTCCAAACAGATAAAATCAGCGATTTAATAAAAAAAACTACTGATCGTTTCGGTGGTATAGATATCCTCATTAACAATATAGAACGGGGAGGCTGGCCCATTGTGCATGGTGAATATACCCAGGAGCAATGGGATCTTGAAATGGGAACAACCCTCCGGGCAAAAAGATGGATTTTTGAAGCTGCACTCCCCCATCTTCTCCTGTCAGACAGCGGCGTTGTAATAAATTTTTCTTCCATAGCAGGAATTGTTGGAAGATCAGGACCTGCCAGCCATATTTTTAATGAATGTTATAGTGCTGCAAACCGCGGAGTCTCTCTTTTTACGGAAACATGGGCCCGCATGGGTGCTCCCCATGTTCGTGTAAACGAAATCATGCTCGGTTTTTTCGAAACCCGCCACGCAGACAAGACCCGAGGCTGGAACCTTTTAGATGATAACCGAAAAAAATCTATTATAGACCATACCCTGCTGAAACGAAAAGGAATGATTGAAGATGCTGTTAAAGCAGCTCTTTTTATAATAAAGGATGCTCCGTTTATGACAGGGAGTATTCTTCGGCTGGATGGCGGATACGTTTTAGGTGGTGAAAAAATAGATACAATTCCAAAAGGTGTGCTATGAATTTTTACGCATTAACAAGGAGAAATACATGTTGAATTTACGTATTAATGGATTAAAGGTAGTTGTGATATTTTTTATATTAATAGCCTTTTCTGTTTCAGGATATGCTGACGATATTGAAGATTCCATTAAAGAAGCGTTACAGTATTATGGGGATGGTGACTATAAAGATGCAGTGGAAAGCCTTAATTACGCGTCACAATTAATTCAACAAAAAAAAGGGAAAGGGCTGGAATCTTTTCTTCCGAAACCTTTAAAGGGATGGACCGGACAAAAAAGCACATCCCAGGCAGCAGGTGCTGCCATGTTTGGCGGTGGTGTAACTGCTCAACGCGAATACAGTAAAGGCTCCAGCTCCATTACTGTCAAAATCATTACTGATTCTCCACTTATGCAGGGAATGATGATGATGTTTACCAATCCCATGTTTGCCACATCCGACGGAGGAAAGCTTGAAAGAATCGGGCGTCAGAAAGCCATTGTCAAGTTTAACCCTGACAATAAACAGGGGGAGATTACAATAGTCGTTGCAAATCGTTTTCTTGTGCTCATTGAAGGAGAGGACGTAACAAAGGAAGCTTTAAAAGGATATGCCAAGGCGATTAACTATAAAAAGCTAAAAGCTATGGAATAGGAATGATCTTATATTAAAGCGGCAAAGCCGCAGTTGTCAGTTATCAGTTGTCAACACTGGAGGTTATTTTAAAATTTGAGGATTTGGAAGTAAGGAAGATAAATTAATATCGATATGCTTTTACTGACAACTGATACCATATAAC
>JAUVKE010000171.1 GCA_030592105.1 Desulfobacteraceae bacterium | reverse complement strand
AGGGTCTGTTATGTGTATCTGGAATCCTTTGCATATTTCGCCATTCCATTTATTATATGCTGGCTCAAAAATTGTTTCTCTTAAAATTATTCCATGCAATCTGTTCATATCAAGCTTTGAGAGTATCTTTTGGGTGTCAACAAATGGAGCTCCAAACAGTTCAAAAGGTTGTGTTGTTCCACGTCCTTCAGAGATGTTGGTTCCTTCCCACAGCACCTGGCCTGGATAAACCATTGCGGACAGAGGCGTTGGAAGATTAGGGGAGGGTGGTATCCATGGAAGAGAAGTATCAGAAAAATACATGGTTCTTTTCCATCCATTCATCGGGATAATTTCAAGATCGCATCCGATTTTAAACTGAGTATTGAATAATAGAGCAATTTCACCAATGGTCAGGCCATGACGCATGGGTATCGGATAACGGCCTACAAAAGAAGATGATTCCAAAGAGAGTAGATTCCCCTCAATTTTTGTACCGCTAACAGGATTTGGCCGGTCGAGAATAATAACTTTTTTGTCAAATTTTTTGGCAGCTTCAAGGGCATATGCCATAGTGTAGATAAAAGTATATACACGTGTCCCTGCGTCCTGCAGATCAATAATCAGTATGTCTATGGGATCGAACATTTCACTTGTTGGTTTTCTGGTTTTGCCGTACAAGCTGAAAACAGGAATTCCAAGAACAGGATCAATACTGTTTTCTGATTCTATCATGTTATCCTGTTTTTCTCCAAAAAACCCGTGCTGCGGAGAATAAAGAGCTGTGAGTTGCCCTGGGAGTCTGTTGCTAATAAGTTTTCTTGCGTGCTGCCATTTTTTGTTAACCGAAGCCTGATTGCATAAAAGGCCTAATCGATTCTGCTGAATAGATCCTGGTCGTTCTTTTAAGAATATTTCTAATCCTGTTTGAATTTTTATACTATCCTTTTTGTCAATGTCCGATTAGCGTTAATTGCATTAGTATCAATAGCTCTAATTTTCATTGCCTGCTTATACCGAATATCCAAATCAGTTATGGATTATTGATTTTTAACATTAGCGGTAATGAAATTAACAATATCATCCATAGGTGTACCTGGAAGAAAAACCATATTTACGCCGATTTTTTTTAATTCAATTACATCTTCTTTTGGAATAACTCCTCCCATAATAAAAAGAACATCATCAGATAATTTCTGTTTTTTCATTTCCTCACGCATGTCCCGGGCTGCAAATAGATGTTCGCCTCCTAAAAAACTCAGCCCGATCACATCAACATCTTCTTCCAGAGCTGCCCTCGCAACCACCTCTTCTGTGAGGAACTGTCCGAGAAAAATAACCTCCATACCGGCATCCGAAAGCCATTTACTTATCACTTTTATTCCGCGATTATGCCCGTCAAGACTTGTTTTTGCCAGAAGTACCTTTATTTTATTATTGCTGCTCACTATTTTTATCTCCTGATGATATTCTATTCAATTGCAAATGAAGCGTCAAATTCCGGTTCTATCTGGTGAAACGGATCAAAACCATCATCATGCGCCAGCCGTATAGTTCCACGCATTTCTCCCATTGTTGCACCTGCTTCAGCTGCCTCAATAGCAGAGCGTGCCAGATTAATATTTGGATCCTTTGCGTTTAAATAAAGCTGTTCCAAGCTTTCTGAGACCATTTTTTTATTTCTGTTCTGTTTGAATTTTTTTAAATTATTTAAATGATTTTCAATCATTTCCTGGGGGACCTCATGTGCTGGCAAAATTTTTTCCTCATCTAATGGTTTTCTGAATTTATTCAGCCCGATTACAGGTTTTTTTCCACTTTCAATATCCTTTTGTTTTTCATACTGTACACGTCCTATTTCGTTGTCGACCCAGCCGGTCATTACTGCTTTTCGCATTCCTCCCTGTGTTTCAACTTCGCTCATATATTCCAGAATCTTTGACTCTATTTCATCAGTTAAAGACTCTACAAAGTATGAGCCTCCGAGAGGATCTGCAACTGCAGTTACTCCGGTTTCATAAGTTAAAACCTGCTGCGTACGTATTGCCAGTTCGTGGGACTCTTCAGTGGGAAGTCCCTGGGCTTCATCATATGAGCAGGTATGTAAGGACTGACATCCTCCAAGAACAGCAGCAAGAGCCTCGTACGCAATTCGTACTGTATTCACCAGAGGCTGTTGCATTGTCAAAGAATTCCCAGCTGTATGCACGTGAAATTTATAACGTAAGGCACGTTCACTTGTAGCTCCAAATTCATCTTTTAACATATTTGCCCAGATTCTTCTCGCAGCTCTTAATTTGGCAATTTCTTCAAAAAAATTAATTTCGGAACTATGTGTGACAGTACCAATTTTTGGAGCAATTTTATTAACGTCAAGCCCTCTTTTAATCAGGGCTTTTAAATACTCCCTTGCAGTTGTCATTGCAAATGCCACTTCCATTGGCGCTGTAATTCCATTTTCCCTGTAATCGTAAACATCAATGCTCAAAGGGTTAAATTTAGGGACTTCCGTTATGCAAAATTCAATAAAATCGAGGCAGCAGCGCCATCCCCAGGTTAATGGAAATGAAGGTGGATGAAAACCGCAGATACCATAGTGGAGATTTTCATTAACACAGGTTCCCATAAGGGAATCGAGCGAAAATCCTGCTTTTTTTGCCGCTGCCATATAGATGGCCGGTTGAACTACTCCCAGGGTGGTGACATTGACACTGATTTTGTCCAATGGAATATCTCTTATAATATATTCTGCATCTTCGATGGTGCATAAAGGGACTCCCTGCCGTCCAATATCATGTTTTGCCCGTGGATGATCAGAGTCTATTCCCTGATGAGTAGGAACATCAACAATGAAATTTATAGCGCTTTCACCTGAATCTATGAGAAATTTGATTCTATTATTCGTCTCTTCCGGTGATGCATATCCGCAAAGTTCTCTTCTACTCCATAAACGTCCTCTGTACATATTTTCATATATTCCGCGGGTATAGGGAAATGCTCCGGGCAAAGGACATTGTTCATTTAATCTGTTTAAATCAACATCTTCACGGGAATAGCAATTTTTCAGGGGTATTCCTGAATCAGTCTCAGTGATCTCGCATTTTTCCCTGTATGCTTTTGCAGCCTTTTCCTTAATACTTAGTTCCATTATCACTCCTTTTAATTTTAATAATTTATAAGTATTATAGCTTAATAGTTATAATTTGTCTTTTATATTTTGTTGTGCCATCAGGTCGTGAAGGTTATTGGTCAATTGAATCAGAGTTTGTATATTTTCCGATGGCATGTCTTTTGTTGCTTTTTACCCGTAATTGAATATATAATTGAGAACCGAGAAATTGTCCCGCAAGAAAGGTTCCTATAAGTACAGGAAATGTAACAAAGTTCCATCCAATCCCTGTAGTATAACGTAGTGTAATAATAACTGGAATAGGGACGTGAATTGCCAGAAACCAGGGTATTTTAAACTTTTTGGCACTTGCACGCCAGAAACCAAAAGGAATATTAAATACAAGTACAAAGCCAGCTGATAGCCAGAGATTAATATTTTGCATGATTAAAGATTATTTATATACAATATTATAATTATATTCATATTGCATAATATAGCGATAAATACAATAAAAAATGTTTTTCAAAATTTTAAAAAAGTTGAATTTAGTAGTTTTTTTCTAATAGAAATTTGACGTATCCTATTCAAATTTCCCGGTATCTAATCAGATTAGATAAAATAAAAAAATCATAAAAAAAATTATCATGGGGGTAACAGAATAAAATAGTAATGTTACGATAAAAATATGAGTCTTTCAGAAATAAAGGAAATTCTTCAAGCGATAGTTATTTGCCCTGGGGAGGGTGATAATAGAAAACTGAATATACCTTCCCATCTTCATCACATCTTCTTTTCACTGCATTTCGAAATGAACCAGATTCCCAATCAACTGGCCGCTCACAATACTCATGCTTATTTTTACATAGATATTACTTCAACTTTTTCCATAGCCTTTACCCATCTGTCCGCCATAAGATCGTCAGGAAGAATCAGGCAAAATTTCCCGCCTTTTTTAATTTTCTGGCCATTTGCCCTGTTTGCAACAATAATACGCTCGCCAACAGGTGAAAAGAAAATTTCTCCATAGGATAACAAAGACCGGTATCCGTCCGGAGCAGATATAATAAATACGGTATTAATATCCATGTTTATCTTTGCATTTTTTAAAAGTTCCATAAATGGAGTGCCTTTAAATTTTTTTGTTCCGTGATATCCTTTTCCTTCTCCCACCACTTTTACATAGATTTCTTCCATGGAGTAATCAGAAATACTTTTTATTATAACAGGTTTTGCAGAGCTGCCGGTTATGGTAAAATCTGGAGAAAAAAGCTCTTTTGCTTTATTAGATTCTATTTTCGGTTTTAAATCCACAACTTTAATTTCCGTGATTTTTTCCATTGAGCGGTCTGAATAAATATCAGCAGTCATAACGAGTTTAGGAAAACCTATATCCCGCTCAAGCTGGCTCAGCCAGGGTTTATAAACCTCCGGGGCGTGACAGGATTTACAGTCTTTGTGCGGCATAACAGGCGAGGCTGAAAATGCAATGATGATTTCACCGGAATTTCTAAAAAAGACTTCCCCCCAGGATAATATTCTCTTTTGTCCTTTTTTATTTTTTATCAATATGGCCAGATCAACATGTTTTGAAAAATCTGTTTCCCCCTTATCAATGCATGCAAGTTGAAGGAGTGTTTTTAAGGGCACGCCCTGATAAGAAAAAATTCCTTTGAATTCATTATCCCTGGTAATTTCATTGAGTTGTACGCGTATCGACTGACAGGCTTTAATATCTTCCATCGCAAGTGTTAATGGTTGTTTAACAGCGCCTGTAATACTTAAAGCAGGGGCGGATTCAGCAAAAATATTTTCAGATGATAAAAGTAGAAGCAATATTGGTAAAAAATATAATATTTTTTTTTTCATGATAAAACCTCTTTTAGTAGGGCGATCCTTATGATCGTCCTGATTAGGATACCTTGGGCCGGGTTTGTTAGTTTTTTCTGTTTTACGAAGTTGTCCATATTAATATACAAGTGTTAAACCTATTAAAAAATTTTTTCCAGGCATCGGGTGGCCTTCATCATAATCTTTGTCAGTTATATTACTAACCATGGCAAAGAGTTCTGAATCAATACCCATAATATTACCAAGATTCTGGTTCAGCTTTACGTTAACAAGAAAATAATCAGAATATTTTCTTTTTTCATCAGTATAATCATCATACTCAAATTGTCTTTGAGTGCAGGATGCCTGAAGGTTTGCGGAAAGCCCAAAGGAAAAACGATAGCGCAGGTCAAAATTCAATTTATGTCTCGGCCTTCCTTCCAGTTCGCGGTCATTATTCTCTTTGTCACAGGTTGAAAGATATGTGTAGTTAATTCCAGCATACAGGCTGTCGAAAACAGATATATCAAGCGAGGTTTCCACTCCCTGTATCCTGGCCTTTCCTATGTTTATATAAACCTTTTCACCGTCACGCTTCTCCCTGTAGATCATATCATCAATATCGTTGTAAAAATATGCTATGGAGCAGGTGACAGATTCGGTAAAACTGTGATCAGCCCCTATCTCATAGCATACAGCCTCTTGAGGATCAAGATCCGGGTTTCCTCCTGCATATTTACTGTAGAGTTCCTTTAGCTGGGGGAACCTGGTTTTTTTTCCTATTGAGACGTGAAACCTGGTCGCATCTGTCATATAAAACACCATTCCCCCCTGGGGGTTTATTGTGTCGATGCTGTCAGGAACCGGCTGATTATATGCCTCTTGAGGGTCAAAATAATCATAACTTATGCCAAAAACAAGAGAAAATCTGTCTGTAGCTTTTATTTCATCTTCAAGGGCAAGTGTATATATATCTGCTTCATACTTCTCTTCATCCTGCCATCCGGCTTGAGCCCATCCCCTTTGAACCGACCTGCACTCATCGTCCAGAAAATCTTTCTGTTTATGATTATCCCTCATATAGTT
>JAUVKE010000399.1 GCA_030592105.1 Desulfobacteraceae bacterium | reverse complement strand
CCCCTACTTGGGTTGCGGGCATTAAGCCCGCCTTGGTATATAATATATTGTATCATAGAATAAGTTTTTTCATATAAAAAAAATAAAGACTGCTTTAACCCTTTAATATATTTAAATAAGCTGAAATCTTATTTTTTTTCCAGAATTAACTCTATTACCTGGCTCATATCTTTAACAGGGATAAATTTTATTTTCTTTTTAACACTTGCCGCTATATCAGCAAGATCTTTTTTATTTTTCTCTGGCAGTATAATAGTGTATACTCCAGCCCTTAAAGCACCCAGAGATTTTTCCTTGAGCCCTCCGATGGGAAGGACCCTGCCTCTTAATGTGATCTCTCCTGTCATTGCTATATCCTTATTAACAGGCCGGCCTGTTATTACAGAAATAAGGGCTGTTGCCATAACTATTCCTGCAGAAGGACCATCTTTTGGTATAGCACCGGCCGGAACATGGATATGAACATCCATGTTTTCAAAAAAATTATCCTCAATTCCATAGGAACCAACATTTGCTCTTGCAAAACTTAAGGCTGTTCGTGCAGATTCCTGCATTACATCCCCTAACTGGCCAGTAAGAATAAGTTCACCCTTACCAGGGATAAGAGTCGTTTCTACATACAATACTTCACCCCCCGCCTGAGTCCATGCGAGACCTGTTGCCATGCCCACCTGGCTTGTTTCAAGCTCCATTTCAGGATAATACTTTCGAACGCCTAAATACTCCTGCAGATTATTCTTGGTAACAACAAACGGACCGACTTCTCCCTCGGCAACCCTGCGTGCAAGTTTTCGGCAAATTGTACCAAGCTCCCGCTCAAGATTTCTTAACCCAGCCTCCAGCGTATATTCACGTACAACCTGGAGCAATGCCGGATGAGTCACAGACACATCTTTATTCTTCAATCCATTTTCATTGATCTGACGCGGCAAAAGAAATTTTCTGGCAATAATATTTTTTTCTTCTTCAGAATAACCGGGAAGTGTTATAACTTCCATCCTGTCTAAGAGTGCCGAAGGTATAGTATCTGTTAAATTAGCAGTAAGGATAAACATAACTTTTGAAAGATCAAATGTCAGATTTAGATAATGATCACTAAATTCAAAATTTTGCTCAGGGTCAAGGGCTTCCAGGAGAGCAGAGGAAGGATCCCCGCGAAAATCAGACCCGAGTTTATCTATCTCATCCAGCATAAAAACAGGATTATTAGTCCCGCACTGTTTCAAACCTTGCAAAATGCGTCCTGGCAAAGAACCGATATACGTACGGCGATGCCCCCTGATTTCTGCTTCATCTCTGATTCCTCCAAGAGAAATTCTGACAAACTTTCGACCCATGGCTCTGGCAATTGACTTGCCAAGAGAAGTCTTGCCGACCCCTGGAGGTCCAACAAAACAGATAATCGGTCCCTTATTTTTTGCTTTTAGTTTTCGTACACTCAAATATTCAAGAATTCGATCTTTTATTTTATCTAAAGCATAATGATCCTTATTCAAGATCTGTTTTGCTCTGTTTATATTTATCGAATCTTTGGTAAATTTACTCCATGGTAAGTCTGTCAACCAGTCTAAATATGTCCTTACAACTGAAGATTCTGCAGAATCAGAATACATCTGTCCCAGACGCTTCAACTGTTTTAATGCTTCCTTATTAGCATCTTTGGGCATCTTTGCTTTCTTGATTTTTTTCTCATAATCTTTTATCTCCCTGCTCTTTTCATCATCGTCACCTAACTCTTTATTAATCGCTCTGACTTGTTCCCGCAAAAAATAATTCCGCTGAGTTTTTGAGATTTCATCACTTACTTCAGACTGTATCTTAGCCTGCACAGAAGAGAGCTCAAATTCACGTGTTAAAAATTTATTAACAATTTTTAGCCGCTTTACTGGGTCAGAAGATTCCAGTATCGACTGAGATTCCTTAATCTGCAGTCTTAAATTTGAAGCTACAAGATTGGCCAGTTTTCCGGGCCCTTCTATAGTCTCCAGAATTGCTCCGATATCATTTGTTAAATCCCCACGAATAGCCAGAATACGTTCTGAATGTTCACGAACATTTCTCATCAAAGCTTCAATTTCCACATCTGTTTTTTCAATAGATATCTCTTTGATAAGTTCAACCCTGACACGAAACAAAGTTTTTTTAAGAACATATTTAATAATTTTTGCCCTTGCCACTCCCTGAACAAGCGCCCGCAACCGGCCATCAGGAAGCTTTAACACGCGTAAAATTTTCCCAATGGTTCCAATGGTATAAATATCTTCCGATTTCGGGTCTTCCATGAGCTTACTCTTCTGGGCAGCTAAAAACAAAAAACCCTTTTTTGCCACGGCTTCTTCCACAGAACGTACAGATTTATCCCGTCCCACAAAAAGAGGCAATAGCATATCAGGAAAGACCACCACATCCCGTACCGGCATTAAAGGAAGAATAACCGGTAAATCTTCTATGCTGTCTTCAGCATCTATAACATCCAACAAATCGTCCATGTCAGTTTGAGCCATTATCACTCCTAATCTTTTCAATCAGCTTTTTAGTAATCTCTTAATATTTGGAAACAAATTTTTATCAGTATTATCCGGTTAGGAAATTGCAAGAAAGAAAATACGAAAAGCCTATTTATTTTTTCCGCTGCTCCCTAATAAATTTCTTGAATTTCTAAACTTGCTACGAAAAAAAAATCGTTCAGAAACTAATTCAAAAATTTACAAATTTTAAAAACTGTGATTTAATATTTTCCTTGTTTAGCAT
>JAUVKE010000392.1 GCA_030592105.1 Desulfobacteraceae bacterium | reverse complement strand
CTTGTGGAGAATTAAGAACACAAATTTATATTGGTATTGATATCGATTATATTGAACCAGCAGTTGGCAAAAAATGGATTCAGGAAACAAAAGAACTCTCGGCGATGATCGTAGGTCTCAGCAAATCTCAAGGAAGATAAATTAATATTGATATGCTTTTACTGACAACTGACAACTGATAACTGACAACTGATACCATATAACGACTTTCTTGTTTTTTATGACAGAAAACCAGGAGTAAGGTACTATATAACATACATCAAAATGTCATATTTTAAGGAGTAGAACAAATGGATTTTAAACTGAGTCAAAAAGAAAGAATCTTAAAAGATTCATTAAAAGATTTTCTTAAAAAAGAGATCGCCCCTTTAGTTGAGGAATATGAGGCTGAAGGGAAATTTTTTACAAAAAAGATTTTTAAAAAACTGGATACTTTTGAATATGCAGCCGCACTGGTACCTGAAGATGTGGGCGGTCTGGGCGCAAGCTTTGTTGAATATTGTATTATGGTGGAAGAACTTGCCAAAACATGGCCTTCTCTCCGAACCATGGTAACGTCAAGCGGTCTGGCAACAAAGCTTATAGCAAGAATAGGAACAAAGGAACAGCAGGAAAAATTTCTTCCAAACCTTATGAATATGGATGAAATCGCATGTTTCGGCCTGACTGAACCGAATGTTGGTTCTGATGCCAGCAGCGTTGAAACAGAAGCTGTGAGAGATGGAGATCATTATATACTGAACGGAACAAAAACTTTAATTACAGGCGGAAGCATTGCTGATGTAACATGCGTATATGCAACTGTGGACCCTGCCAAAAAAGGTAAGGGGATTACAGCTTTTCTCGTAAAAAAAGGAGAAACCGAATATAAGACAAGTGATATCAAAAAAATGGGAAATCGCTGCTGCCCTCTTTCTGAAATTGTCTTTACAGACAGCAGAATTCCTGTTGAAAATCGTCTTGGTGAAGAAGGGGAAGGTCTTAAAATTGCACTTAGCGGACTCAATGTAGGCAGGGTTACTGTTACATTCGGAGTTATAGGTGTTGCTCAGGCAGCTTTGGAAGCATCCATACGATATGCCAAATCGCGTACACAGTTTGGAAAACCTATAGGAAGCTTTCAGCTTGTTCAGGAATTGATCGTAGATATGGCTTTAAAAGTAGATACAGCAAGGCTTTTGGGGTATCGTGTTGCAACTCTGCTCGATGCGGATGAACCATGCCAGAGAGAAGCCTCTTATTCAAAACTTTTTTCCACAGAGGCCGCGCTGGAAGTTACTTCAAGTGCTATCCAGGTTCATGGCGGATACGGTTATACAGAAGAATATCCTGTGGAAAGATACTATCGGGATATAAGGCATCTTACAATGGCAGAAGGGACAACACAGGTTCAGAAATTGATATTGGGACGAGACCTGCTGAAAATTTCTGCGATAAGATAATTTTTTTATGAAACACCAATTAAAACGTACCTGAACAAAAACTGCTGTTTTTTAAGTCAGAGCATCATCGGCAAATTTTAATTCAGATACGAAACAGACGTACATAACGGAGATTTTTATTATGACAACTGAAAAAATGACTCCATTAGATAGCGGGTTTTGGACAAAACCTGCTGGTGGGAATGAAGAGATTCAATTAATCGGAAGCAAATGTTCTTCATGTGGAGAATTATTTTTCCCTAAAAAAGATAAAAACTGGTGCACTCATTGTCATGAACGTACCCTGGAAGATATTTTGCTTAGTCGCAAAGGAAAAATCGCAACTTTCAGCGTTGTAATGCAGCATCCTGCTGGTGGATTTTATCATGGCGAAGTACCTTATTCTTACGGATGTGTCGATCTTGAAGACGGCATCAGGATCAAATCTATTATCTCATCTGATGATTATGATTCATTAAAAGCTGGCATGAACGTAGAGCTTGTAATAGAAAAACTGTGGGATGATAAAGATGGAAATGAAATATCAACGTTTAAATTCAAACCTGTTGCATAGGGCTTCCAAGAGGATTATAAAATGAAAAATTTAAATGAAATGAGAGAAGTTTGCGTAGCTGGCATGGGAATTATCCCATGGAAAGTTTATGATAAAGAGCACTATGACTTCGGAAGCGAAGCGCTGCTGAATGCTTTAAAAGATGCTGAAATGGACTGGAATGAAATTCAGGCGGCATTTTGCGGAAGCGTGTATCAGGGCACTGGGTCAGGTCATCAATTAATAAAAGAGGTCGGACTCTCCGGCATTCCCATAGTTAATGTTGAAAATGCCTGTTCAAGCGGAAGTTCGGCCTTCAGGCTTGCATATTTGATGGTGGCTGCTGAAATTTGTGATATTGCGATTGCCATAGGTATGGAGAAGATGCCACGAGGCCCGATTCCAAGCACAGCATTTTTACCATGGGAACTTGCCTCTGGTTTTAACGTACAAATGGCAAATTATGCTAATGAAACAATGGAGTATATGGAAGAAACCGGCACAACAATTGAAGATTTTTCAAGAGTAACTGTAAAAAATCGTAAAAATGGTGCTTTAAATCCTAATGCCAGATTTCAAAAACCTGTTACGCTCGAAGAGGTTATGGCGTCAAGAATAGTGGCAACACCCTTGAGACTGTTTCATTGCTGTCCTCTCGCAGATGGTGCCGCAGCGGTGATACTCTGCAGTAAAGACAAGCTTAAAACAAAAAGCCGCAGCCTTACAGTAGCAACATCGGTTATAACATCCGGAGTATATGGCGAAGGTATGATGATGAGCAGTACCATGGCAAGCCTGAAATATCCTGCCAAAGTCGGT
>JAUVKE010000043.1 GCA_030592105.1 Desulfobacteraceae bacterium | reverse complement strand
GGAGAATCCATGTTTACAATTGTAAGCAACGCTTCAAAAGTTGCTTTTGTAAGGCTTGTAGATTTTTTAAAGGGAGCATCATGTGATATGATCGACTGCCAGGTTTCCACCGAACATCTGATTAATTTTGGCGCAAGGCATATCCCCAGATCCCATTTTGTCCAGCGACTTGAAAAATTTATGGATGACCCTGTAAAAACAGGTAAGTGGATTTTTAGGGCTTAGTTCTAATTTTAGCAATATACTGAGCTATAATAAAAGTTGAAAACCTCTAAAACTCGCTGCGCTCAAACAGCAAGAGGTTTTCAAATTTCACCATAGCTCAGTTCTGACCCCAACTTTTAACTAAAAACAGATGCGACTATTCAGCTGAGCTGATTAAAGACATGCAACAGGTATAATATATATTTAAAAATATGACTGATAAAACAAGACTAATAGAACTGATTAAAAAATATTCATTCAAAAAAACAGAAACACCGGAAATCACCCTTACATCCGGTAAAAAAAGCTGTTTTTATTTTAATTTAAAAAAAGTTACCTATATGCCCGAAGGTCAGGTACTCATAGGGGCTTTAATGTACGACAAAATTCAAAAGCTGGGATTAAAGCCTAAAGGTATTGGCGGACTTACCCTGGGAGCAGATCCCATCTCCCTTGCAACCGCATACACATCCCATCTTAAGCAGAACAACATCCATGGGTTTGCCATACGAAAAGAGACCAAAGCCCATGGAATGCAGTTGCAAATAGAAGGGAATATTGAAAAAAATGATAAGGTAATTATTGTAGATGATGTTGTTACAACAGGAAAATCTACCATTCAGGCCATTGAAATAGCAAGAAAACATGACCTTGATATCATAACCGCAATCGTGCTTTTAGATAGATGCGAAGAAAACGGAAAGGAAAATGTTGAAAAACTCGGGATCAGCATGCACTCGATTTTAACAATTAATGATTTCATCTGAAAATAGAAATAACTGTTCAGCTTTAAAGGCTGCTGATTTTTTTCTCGTTCCCAGGCAGAGCCTGGGAACGAGCGCAGGGACAAGACTTTATAGTTCAACATTAAATCAGTATGTTAGATGAGAAACATCCTTTTTCTAAAAAATGTTACTTTTTTGTATTGCACCCGCTTATGAAGGATGTCAAAATTTATGCGGCTTTAAGACGTTTAAGGCTTTTTAAATCTACGCTCTGCTGTATTTTCCATAAATCAAATTGCAATTGAAGTTTAAGCCAGCCCTCCGGGGAACGACCGAATACTTTTGAAAGCCTCATTGCCATTTCAGGACTGATCCCTGAGCGTCCGTTTAACAATACTGAGAAAGTTTTTCTGCTAACACCCAATGACTTTGCTGCATCCGTCACTGTTAAGCCCAAAGGCTCGATACAAAATTCTCTGATGATTTCTCCAGGGTGAGGAGGATTGTGCATTTTCATTACAAACTCCCTTTAGTGATAATCCTCATGATTAACATCAACAGCATCCCCGTTGATTATTTTGAAAGTAACACGCCAATTTCCACTTACTTTTACGGCATAAGTTCCTTTTCTATTCCCTTTCAACGCATGTAAATCCAGGCCAGGTAAGTCCATGTCTTCTATCTTATCGGTTGTCTCAAGAAGTGCAAGAATTTTTCGAAGTCGCTGTGCATGTTGTGGTTGAATACCCGTAACACTTCCAGTTTCAAACAATTTCTTCAATCCTTTGCTTTTGAATCTTTTAATCATACGCTATAGTGTAACGTATTACGTATCAGGTTGCAATGTTTTTTTAACCTAAAATAATTACAAATAAAAAAGCCAGGCAAAAAAAATTTAATCATTTTTTTTGCCTGGCCGCTATTTATTTATACTTCAATATATCCTTGAATATTACTCTTCCTTCCAGTCTTCCCCATACTCCTCTCCGGGATCAGGTAAAGAAAGAGCAGATTTTTTTAAGGGCTGCACCTTTCTGTAAACCTTCTTATAATCAAGTTTATCACCATTTATAGTTAAAAGATCATTTTCAACTGAAATTCCAAACTGTTTTTCATTCTCCAGGAGGTAAGGGAGGATTAAATCCCAGTCACCCTGGGACAATTCCACAAATTCGCCTCCGTTTAGCTGCTCTTCCACAACCTTATGTTCAGGATCTCTTAGATATATAGCCCCTCCGGATGCAAGGGAAAACAGGTTAGAGCCGGGGTAAGGAGCATCAAGATCTGCAAGGGTGCCGTCTTCCTTAAATTCAAGTCCATTTACAATAACAAAGCCCCCTCCGTTTAAAGGGTCCCCTGCCATAAAGGATTCTGCAAGATAATCAAGACATGTTCCATTAATAATTACTCTGGGAGAGCCTGTTCCGTTTATCAAAGGCCGTCCTGCTGCATTCCCCCTGATATAAACGTTTCCACCCTTGGCACCATACATGAAGGTCTGCCCCACATCACCATGAACCACAAGCTTACCCCGATTCATGATCTGGCCAAGCTGATCCTGGGCATTCCCGTGCAGATTTATCTCCATACCATCTATGCCGGATGCAATATAATCCCCGGAACTGTCATAAATATCTATTTTTACACCATTGGAGCCTTTGCCAAAGCCGCAACCCGTAAATCTCTGTCCCTTGTAGCCATAGCAGATATACTCTTTCCAGCCTAGACGGTAAGCTTTATTAATAAGCCTTGAATCACAATTTCGTCCCTCGGGCTGAAAATTACGCGCATTTATAGCAAAAATTCTTTCACAATCTTCAGGTCCCCTGAGGGTCTCCCTTGTTTCCCAGTCAATATGGGCATAAATACTCTTTGCATGCTCATCAAGTCCGGAAATGGAATCGAATATTTCAGTAAGAGTTCCCCTTACAATCTGAAGAATAGAACTCCTTTTTTTATCCCCTGTGGGATAGAGACGATCATTTAAAAAGGTCAGAATTTCTATACCTTTTTCTTTTTTAGCATCGGCCTCTTTTGCGTTAAGAGCAATCTGTTCACACAGATATTTTATCTGCCCAAAGGACCATTTTTCCATATTCCCGATGCAAAAATTCTTAAATTCTGAAATATCCTCAGACCCAAAAAGATTGTCCAGTTCGCCAGATATCTTGTTGGATTCAGGGACGGTATTAATTTTAATTGTTGTGTCAAAATGTTTTTGGCCAGCGGGAACAGTTACAGCCTCCCCAAACTTGTTTGCAGTAACCAGGACTTTTGACCCATCCCCTTTACCGGAATCCTTTACTGTAAAAGCAAAGGCGCCTCCGTCAGTGGAGCTTCCGCCACGGGCATTCCAGTATTTATCAGCTACAGGACAAAACCTATTGTCTTCTGCTGCAATATTTTCAAGGGTTGCATCAATCGCCTGCTTTTCCGAACAGACCAGGCCGATTTGAACATCTTCCCTTTCCTGCAGAGCAAAAACCTGGGGCCGCAGCATTGCCGTATCTGTTATTCCTAGCAACTGATAAAATTTTTTTTCAGGATTATTCATGGCAATGATAAAAAACCAGGGGCCGTCAGGAGAAGCATGGATATGCTGTGATTGAATATATCTATAGATCCTCTGCTTAGCCACAGGAAGGGAATCAAAGTCATACTCGCTAGTGGGCGCAAGGGCTTCTATAATATATTCCATGGGATAATTAAATGTACGTTTATACAAATCAAGGAGAAGAACAGAGACCTCTGTATCTGTTAAAAACTGAGGGTGTATATTATGCAGCTTTAAATATTCACTCACAGAATGATAATTAGCAAAATCACCATTATGAACAAGTGCTTCATGCATACCTGTAAAAGGATGGGCACCTCCGGGGTGCCACAGCCTTCCCCTGGTCGGATAGCGCTGATGAGCTATCCAGCCATGGGCTTTAAAATCTTCAAGGCAATAGTACTGAGCAACCTGTTCCGCATACCCCACCACCTTTAAAATCATAATATTCCGCCCGTGGGAAAGGACAAAAGCTTTTTTATCCCCCAGGGCAGCATAATAGGTCTGATTTAACCGGTTTGTATTTTGGGATATGAACTCATCTTCCGCCTTTCGCAAGGTGAGTGCTGCAAGATCATTCTCCTCAACAAACTGCTGGAGAATATCCGTTTTTACTCTTACAAAATAACGCCACACATCAGGGGGCCTGACTTCAAGACCAATATCCCTGTAGTCATCAATAATAGAGACTTTTTCAGACTTATGAACATCCATAAAAGGTTCTATATTAGAGGCCTCAACATCATTTCTCGATTCAGGATCTATATAGGCCACCTGAATAAGATAATGACTATCTAAAACATCCTGTGTAACACCAAGGCTTTCAGAGGAAAGCCCCACCGCTGCAATTCCTCCTCCCTTGCCATTACCCCGGTTATGCATCTGAACAGAAGGCTCATAAATATGTCGTCCGCTAACCGGAATCGATGCAATGAAACCGGTTACACCGCATCCCCCCTCTTCATCGAGTTTGTTCACAGGCGCATCAATAAAGGGTAGTCTCCCCCTTGACGCAAAAAGTTTGTCTATTATATCATTATGATTCTGTTTCATTACACTTTTCCCTCTAAATAACCATCCTGTAATTAGGGGCAGGCTTATATTTTGCCCTTTCACTCTCTTCAAGATAATCAAGGTGAACCAGAAGATCTGAACGCCCCACAAGCTCCCGGATGCTCTCCATTCCAAAACTTCTAAGAACTTCACACCATTGCTTGCACCATGCAAGATAAAGGTTAACTATGCGCTGTTCAGTATATTCTTCTGTAATCATATAGCCTAGTTCAGGATCTGTAGTTGCAATACCCCGCGCACAGCCGCGACCACTTTCACACTTTGTACAGCGTACGCATTCCAGCGCCACAATTTCAGCTGTACCGATCACGACTCCATCCGCACCAAGGGCTATTGCCTTGAGCACATCCATGGCATTTCTGATTCCTCCGCTGGCAATAAGACAAATCTTATCCCTTGCTCCCTCATTTACAAGAAACCTGTGAACCTTGGGAATCGCATACTCTATGGGCATGGCAATATTTTTTTTGGCAATATCAGGTGCAGCCCCTGTCCCACCATAACTTCCATCAATATGAATAACATGGGCGCCTGCATAATATACCCCCACAGCCACCATATCAACATCTGTGGGTGTGGACACCTTCACCGAACAAAGGACTTGATCATTAATCTCCTTCATCCAGTCCACATGTTTTTTATGATCTTCAACAGAATATACGCTGTGAAAAGGGAACGGGGAAAATAGAGGACTTCCCACCACAGTTTCACGCATGGCTGCAACAGCTTCAGTAACTTTTTCTCCAAGAAGATGCCCCCCAAGACCCGGCTTTGCACCCTGGGCATACTTGAATTCCATCATGGGAGTATTTTGAATGGTCTCTTCACGGACACCAAAAAGCCCTGTGGCAACCTGGGTTATAACATGTTCCTTGTAAGGCAAAAGCTCCGAAGGATATCCTCCTTCTCCGGTACATGTCAGAGTATTGAGCCGTTTTGCCGCCCGGGCCCTCCCCACCATTACAGCAAGTGCGGTGGATCCATATGACATACCGCCGCCATAACATGGAATTGATATGGTCTTTTTCGGCCGCCTGTCTCCGGTTTTGTTTAATTCAATGCTCAGGTCGATTTCATCATCCATCAAATCATTTCTTTTACCGGGATCCGGTTTTATAAAACGAATTTTATCAAAACCGCCTCCTGAATTGCCAAGGGTATATTCAAGATCAACAATGGGAAGATCCCCTGTCTCAGCCATTGCAAAATGACCAATCAACATCTCAGGGGTCCATCGGTAGTCGCCCATGGTTTCGAGCATTGCATTTTTCCGCAGTGTCAAAGCTTTTGCAGGACACCTGTCTATACAAAAATAATCATTTTCCCTGCAATCCGGCCCAATACATTTATGCTCCACAGGTCTTAAGGGACGAGAATAATTTTTCGGTTTTATGTGGACTCCATTTGGACAGAGTTCTGCGCACAAACCACAGGAAATGCAACTTGAATTTCTCTTTATCGTATATTTGCCGATTGTATTACGAAACCTCGATGGGGTTTCAACAATTTCCGGCCGTTTAATTTTTTTTCTGTCGTTCATGGATTTTCCTAAAAATCAAAAGAGACTTTTCTTTCTCCGAATATCGGAGCAAAATTTTCGTTTTCAAGATCCTCAAGCCATAATGAACGGCCCACCTCACCACGCAATCTTCGGACTTCACGAAGTCCCATGGCCCCGAGCATCTCAAGCATCTGATTCCGCCATGCAGCCATCAGGTTTATTATCCTGGCACTCCCGTATTCAGGGTCTACTTCCCCCATCTTGACAGGGCAAGGGATCCCTTTATTACATCCGAAACATAATCGGCATTCCATGGCAATAAGCAGGGGATAATCGATCACAACACCATCAACTCCGCACAAAATAGACTTGTTCACATGTTCAGCCATGGCTACCCCGCCTGTAACAATGAGATTCACTCTCTGTCTTATAGAGGCATCAACAAGGGCAAGATGGATCTTCCGGATAGCGTCTTTAATAAACATGGGCTTTTTTGAAACCAGCTCTCTGCCATGGTGATCAGCATAAAAATGTACTGTATCAACCCCTCCCTTTGTGAGTTCAATGGCAATGGATGCGGCATCGGCGTTTAGGGGAACGCCCACAGATATAAAGATATTTTCCTTCATCTTCCTGATTTTGGAAAATTCCTTTTCTATTCCAGGTTCATGGGCAAGCTCGATCATAACAGAGGCATCAACAAGATCCTGATATTTACCAAGAGTCTCTTTTGTCAAACATGGAATCAGGGTGGGCCCATATACTTTTAAATCATCTGTAACAATTTCCGGCCGTATAAACATCAATGTCCCCATGGTGCTTGCAGCTTTTGCCAGGGATTTAAGAACATTCTCATTTACAATCCCAAGCTCAGGGGGCTGAAACAGAACAGGAACAGGCACCTCCATAATCGGAGGGACATCCACAGCAAGGGACATATCCTCGTTAAAGATGAGTCTTTCGGGCCTGCGTGAAAGTTCAATGGAAGTATTTATATACTCCCGACCATGTATTCCGTCCCTGGTGGGACGCACAATCTCCGACATATCTGTCCATATGGAATCATACCCGGGTCCGGAAAAACGCCCCCCGTAGCCTGAACCTGATACGGGGATGGCACCGGTATGAGCCTGATACCATGTTCTATGGATAATATCCGGATTCCAGTATTCATCTCCCAGTGTCCTGTATTCAGGATTTATAACTCTTGAAAAGATACCCTTGGTACATTCCTGAACGCATCTGAAACAGCTCATACATTCATATAGATACTCCGGCTCCTTCATTGCCGTGATATGGGAATAATTATCCTCGAAAACATTATAAACACACTTTTTCTTAACACATTCCCTGCAGCTTCCTGCACAGTCTTCCCTGAACTCGATTGTTGTATATTTACCAACGGGATGAAATCGAGGGGGGATTGGTGTTGTTTCAATATGATATTTTTTAGGCATACATACCTCTTTTAACTACGCAAACCAGCGGTTTTAACAATTTCCGCCACCTTTTCTTCCCATCCTATGGCCATAATATGGATACCACTGACCCCTTTGATTCCACGAAGCTGTTCAATCGTCTCCTGACAAATTTTTAATCCTTCAGCAACAGCCTTATCTTTGGGAACCTCTTCCATACGTTTAATTAAAGATTCCGGGACATCCATACCTGCCACGTTCTTTGCCATATACTTTGCCATTCCTGCCGATTTCAATGGGGTTACTCCGGGAAGAATATATACCTTCTCGGTGAGACCCTCTTCACGGGCCAGACGCATCCACTCAATGAATCTATCCATATTGTAGACGCACTGGGTCTGAATAAAATCGACGCCCGCGTCAATTTTTTTGGCCAAACGGATAACTCTGTATTCAAAAGGATCAGCAAAGGGATTGGCTGCCGCTCCAATGAACATCCTGGGAGGTTCATTCAAGTCAAAACCGCTCATATCCTTCCCTTCTTCCCGCATCTCCTTTACCATTCTTATAAGATTCATTGAATCTATATCAAAAACATTTAAAGCATCAGGCTGGCTTCCAAAAATCTGATGATCCCCTGAAAGGCACAGAATATTCCTGATTCCAAGGGACCATGCTCCAAGAATATCAGACTGCAGCGCAATCCTGTTTCTGTCCCTTACCACCATCTGCATTACAGGCTCAAGCCCGATATTTAAAAGATGAACTGAAGCGGCTATGCTCGACATTCTTACAATGGCAGTCTGATTATCTGTCACATTTACAGCATCTGCATACCCCTTAACTGTTTCAGCTTTTTCCCGAAGAACTTCTGCGTTCGCTCCCCTGGGGGGGCCGCATTCGGCTGTGACTGCAAATCCGCCTTCAGATAAAACCTTCTGTAACCTGCTTACTGATTCTCTTGTCATATAATATGATCCTCCCTTATTAATTTTCTGGGTCCACCCGAATTACTGGTTGCCCAATTTTTTGGAGGAATATATATTTTTAAATTATCCAGTTGCCCCAGCCTTGTTAAACGGTCAATAATAAGCTGCCATGCGCACTCAGTATCAGGGTTTACTTCACAAATACCATTCTGGGAACCTCCACAGGGGCCATTGAGCAGTTTTTTGGAGCAGCGGGTAATGGGACAGATTCCTCCAAAATAGGCTAATTCGCAATTACCACAGCCCGAGCATTCTTCTGTAAAAACACCTGCCCTTTCCTGGATTCCAATAAAAGTAGTATTAATTCCAGGCAAAACAGGCATGTCATCAAAAGACTTTGCTATATCCTGAACACCAGCTCCGCAGGCCAAAGACAAAACAACATCATTTCTGGCGATACTAGGCGCAGCCTCCTGTATAAACTCATTTTCACACTGCCGTTCTATGGTTAATTCTTCAATTTCAATCCTGCCTCCATCTTTTTTAAACGCAAGACGCAACGCAGAAGCAAGAACAGCAACTTCATCCTCACCACCTGCAAAACAGGTCTTAACACACGTACCGCATCCTAAAATCAAAACTTTTCCATATGGAAGTAAGCTTTCTTTGATTTCTTTTATCGGTTTTTGTTCTCCTACTATCATAAACAGACTCCATATTAATAAATTATCTCCACAATTTAATAAAATTTCAGCTGGATTAAAAAACTGATCAAAACCCAGATGATCTCTAAAAATTAATTTTGCTACGGCTCAGTAGTATCCGAATAAAAAATTGCAAAAAAAATACGGGAAGTTTAATTGTTTTTTCCGCTATTGCTAAAAAAACAATTAAACTGCCCTTACGCAAGATTATAACCAGGCATTACTGGATAGGAGCCAACAAAAAAAAATAATAGAGGTTTTAGTAAACACTAAATCAGTTCATATTTTATACATAAAATGTGGATATGTTAAAAAAGCCGGCAGATACTTAAATTTAAAAAGACCGACTGTCTTATCTGAAAATCTATAGTTGTTTTTTAATTTTCCGGATATACTTTTTTTTACAGGCTTAAATTATGCGCAGGCTTTAAAAGCGGATTCGTGCGGGGGTTACCCGGACCTATTAAAACGTTAGAGGATTTGTCCCTGCTTCATCTATATTTTTTAAAATCTCCTGAATGGCACCTTGAACTGCATCCTTATCCCGCAGGGACAAATTAAACAAAGAGAGACGTTTGCCATTTATGCCGATTTCATCTAATAAATTTTTGACCCAATGGACCCTTTTTTTCGCCCGGAGGTTCCCCTCTGTGTATCTGCATTGACCCTCAGGACAAACAAGCACAACCACACCATCTGCCCCCGCCTCAAAGCCACGCAGCAAAAAAACATCCTTAACCATACTTGAGCAAGCCATTTTAACAATTTTTAGATCAAACATATCATGAAAAGAGGCTAAACCGTCCTCGTCCATTGAATTAATACAGTAAAATAAGGTTATTTTAGGTTTTGAATCTTTATTCATTATAAAAACTTTTCTTTTTTTTAAAAAACGCCATTAATATTTATTGGTATTGAGTTTTTGGTTTCCCCATGATGTTCATATAACCAGCATGCCCTGTCGGGCACAACAAAATATGAAAATGAGATAGCGGTTAATGACATTTTATAAATTAGTAGAATTCCTTAATTCATCATTCATAATTCATCATTTTCTTATAAAATACCTTATTATTTTACCCGAAAACTCAAACATATATTTATCCCAAAAAAAACGGATGCATCTATAAATTTTAAAAAATCTAATCGAATCATCCGTTGGGAGCTACGTAGCATATTTTTTTTCTATATTAAAAGCAAGCTTTTTTTTATTTATCCATGGATTGTCAGATATTTTTTACACCTTCATGTATTTAGCGATAATTGTCTTCATTATCTCATTGGTTCCTGCATAAATTTTTGAAGCCTTAATATCCTTGCTCATCCTCATAATAGGGCATGAATCAAAATTTGCAGCCATCCCAAAAATATCCAGGCATCGGTCTGCCACACGATTTACCATATCTGTGGCCCAAAATTTTTCCATGGAGGTCTCGACAACTACATTTTCACCAGCCATGTGATCAACAAGGAGTCTATCAAGAAATATTCTCCCCAACTTCACTTCTGTGGCCATCTCCACCAGAGCAAATTGATTAGCCTGGGACTTGGGAACCTGTTTTCCCGTCCCTGAATGCTCCTTATAAAATTCCAAAGTTTTCTCCAGCATATATTCTGCTGCACTAACTGCCCAAATACATACAACAAGACGCTCCTGCTGGAGTTTATCCATGAGCATCTTAAAGCCTCCACCCTTTTCCCCTATTAAATTGGCCTTGGGAACCCTGCAATCAGTAAAAAAGAGCTCTGCAGTATCCTGATAATGCATCCCCATTTTCTCCAGCTTGGCTCCCCTGACAAATCCTGGGGTCCCATCCTCCACCAGATAAAGAGATATCGCTTTATAGGGGTCATCCTCCAATGGATCCTTTGCAGCAAGAATAAGAAGATCACAAACAATCCCATTTGATATGAATATCTTGGAGCCATTAAATACAACAGTATCACCATCTTCTTCAACCGTTGTTTTCATGGAAGCGAGATCGCTCCCTGCATCAGGCTCAGTCATTCCTATTGCAGTAATTACATCTCCTGAAACACAGCCTGGAAGGTATTTTTGTTTCAGCTCTTCAGAAGCATAGGCTGTTATATATGGAACAAAAATATCACTATGGGCTGTGGGAGCCGCACCAAAAAAACCGGATTTAATCATCTCCTCTGATACGATTACAGAATGAATAAAATCACCACCCTTACCACCATATTTCCCGGGCATATCAGGGCATAAAAGCCCTGCGTCCCCCATCACTTTCCACATGCTTTTCGGCATGAGCCTGTCTTTTGTCCACTCTTCGACATTCGGCACGATTTCTGTTTCGACAAAATTACGGACGTGCTGACGAAACTTATTATGTTCTTCAGAAAATTTCAAAATCTCCATACAAAGTCCTCCGGATTGATGTTATAAAAAAAACCGCAACAGCTCAAAATACAGAGTCACAGACAATTAAACAATAATAAATATAAGGAAAATCTGAGGAAAGCGTACTGAAATCATAACCAAATCTATAAATAGATTAATTTTCCAGGTTGATTCTGACCCGCAAGATGAAGCTGGATATCATGAGGGGCAAGAAGAGGGGCGACTTCTGCTTCTGCTTTTTGAGGCATATTATTTGTTTCGCTTAAATGTGCAAGAATAACATGCTTAAGGCCTGGATGAATTACCTGACTTAATATTTTTTTTGAATCCTTATTGGAAAGATGCCCCCCCCTCCCCTTCACACGTTGCTTAAGGTGCCAGGGATAGGGACCATTATTGAGCATGTCAGGGTCATGGTTTGCTTCTATGATAAGCAAATCACAACATTTTAAATGCTCTTTCACAAGGGATGATACAATACCAAGATCTGTTGCTATTCCAATTTTAACGCCATTTTTACTAATTATAAACCCCGAGGGATCTGCAGCGTCATGGGATATGGAAAATGGATGAATGGTTAAAGTTTTAAGAGTAAAAAAAAAACCGCATTCAAAATGCCTGATCAAATCAACAGTTCCCATGCGGGGAGAAGAGGCTTTGCAGGTTTCCGGATTAATATAAACGGGGATGTTATACCGCCTGGATAAAACACCCACACCCTGAATATGGTCAGAATGTTCATGGGTAACAAGAATACCATCTATATCGCCAGGATTAAGCCCTCTTAAAGAAAGCCTCCGTTCTATTTCAGAACCGGATAAACCGGCATCAACAAGGAGTGACGTGGAACCGTCTGTAAGGTAAATGGAATTTCCTTTGCTGCCGCTGGCCAGAACATATACTGCAAACTTATCCATTTTAAAAACCAGTATGTCCGAATCCGCCTCAATCACGTTCGGTTTTATCCAACTGTGAAACTGTTACAACGGTTACAGAAAGAACCTTTTTTATTACCATCTGAGCAATCCTGTCACCCCTGCGAATTACATAGTCACTTTTTCCAAGATTTATAAGCCCGATCATAACCTCACCCCGATAATCAGAATCTATTGTACCAGGGGAGTTAACAACGGTTACACCATGCTTCACCGCTAATCCGCTTCTTGG